>WLDZ01000118.1 GCA_009704515.1 Actinomycetota bacterium | reverse complement strand
CGAACTTCTTGATTTGACGCGCGGTAACGCCCGACACGATTCATTTAATTTAGGGCTGCTCTATCTCTTCATTCTTACAGGGGGCCTATTTCTTATTCTTAACCTTCGGAGTAACTTTCGAAAATACCTCTTGGCACAACAGGCAATCAGTGATGAGCGTGCGCGACTTGAGGCCTCTCAAGCACGAGTAGCGCAGTTGCAAGATCTTGATGCCGCAAAGACCGCACTTATTTCTACCGTAAATCATGAGCTTAGAACTCCCTTGACTTCGATTATTGGCTATGTCGAACTCATGCAGAGAGATGAATCAATTAAAGAGAACGCAGAGATGAAGTTATATCTTGAGGTTCTCGAACGAAATTCGTCGATTCTCCTTACTCTCGTCGAGAGCATGCTCTCCCTAAGTAAGTTTGATAGCGAAGTTGGCCGCCTGCCCGATAAGCCGGTAATTCTTAGCGAAACCATCGAGAGCGCCATCTTTATCCTGAAGCCAGCAACCGAGGCCGCTGAAGTGACTCTGAATCTAGATATAGAAGAAGGCGTGGTGGTCCAGGGAGATAGTGGACAACTCACGCAACTATTTATCAATCTCATTTCAAATGCGATTAAATTTAGTGCACCTCATAGTGCTATCGATATCTCGCTCGCCTCACACGATAACGATGGACGAGAATATGCAAGTATTTTAATTGTTGATCATGGAATCGGAATTCCAAAGAGCGATATCCCCTTACTCTTCACCCGTTTTTTCCGCGCAGGCAATGTCAACTCTGGCAGTCACCCTGGTACAGGACTTGGATTAGCAATTGTTAAACAGATAATCGATCATCATAAAGGCAGTATCAAAGTTCAGTCAGAGTTAGGTAGAGGCACAACTTTCCTCATTGAAATACCGATTATGCGAGGAGTGCTTGCAGATGAGTAAAGAGTTAATCCTTGTCGTCGATGATGTGGCAGATATTAGATACTTTGTTAAAGCTGCGCTCTTGCCTGAAGGTTTTGATGTTATTGAAGCAGCCGATGGCACTCAGGCTCTTGAGTTATTCCGTACCAAAAACCCTTCGCTCGTCATACTTGATCTCTCAATAGGACAACCTGATGGTTTTGAAGTCTGTCGCGAAATTCGCCGAACTTCGACTGTTCCAATTATTATGTTAACCAGCCACGTGCAAGAGATGGATGAGGCTATGTGCTTGGCTGCTGGTGCCGATGATTACATCACCAAGCCTGTATCAGCCCGAATCCTCGCGCTCCGCACGTCGACCCAGATTCGCCACCGCGCCGCTCAGATTTTGGTGCGTGGATCTCAAATAACAGCTGGCCCAGTCACTCTGGACACAGATGCTCGTGAATTTAAAATCGAAGATAAGCCAGTCGTACTAACCAAAACTGAGTTCGACTTTATGCACTTATTAATTAGCAACCCCAAGCGCGTCTTTACCCGCGAAGAAGTATCTAAGGCAATTGGCATATCACTTGAATACTCAAGTGATCATCTGCTTGATACCCACGCCTCACGCATCCGCGGCAAAATCCGTGAAGTCAGCGAAATCAAAGTACTTCACGCTGTCCGTGGAGTTGGCTACCGCTTACTCAGTAATTAGCCAAAAACAGCAGCGTAGAGATCAACCCCGCGAACAATCTGAATAATCAAAATGAATGTGATTACTCCAAGAATTCGATAGAGGGTATTTCCAAATGACGATTTCTTCCAATCTTGTGCTGGCTCTTTAGACATTTTGCCTAGCATTGCCAGGATTAGCCCAGGAATAGCTAGAACTACAAAGCTCCAAGCCAAGAATGTCTGTGGATTACTAAAACTACCTTGAATCCAACCAGCTGTGATGGTTCCGATAAAGACCATCGCCACAATCTTAAATGCTCCTGCAGGCAGGACACGGTTAAGGAAAGTGAACTTCGGCAATTTACCATCCAGCACAAAACCAAGAATTGTTGGTAGCGCAAAAATTATAGTGCCGAGCAACAACTTTATGTTATATCCAACAAAAGGCATCGCCAGCTCAACAAAGATAAAGATCTTTAGTTCAAGAGCAATAATCTTCTGGATAGTTGAGGTTTCCCGAAGAGGCGTTGCAACCTCACGCAATCTCTGTGGATATGCATACGTCGCAAAATCCTCGAGCAACATACGGACAAGTACGAAAATTGCTGTCCAATATGCAATTTCTTTAGCCTGGAAAGTGATCAGTAATTGCACACCAGCGAGAGCGTTTAACCCACCTACTAGCTTAAAGATTGTCCATCCTGACAATAGCGTTGCCAGACCATAATCAGTGGCGCGTTCCCATGAATCATCGCGATTACTGACTAAACGACGAAGTGGTCTAATTGCGCTAGTTAATAGAGCTGGTGCATAGAAGATAATGAAGAGCCCAGCCACAGTTAACAACTCATCACGCGAGAAGATATTGCCTGAAAGCGTTATACCTAAAGTGAATATGACTCCGGCAACCAGCCCTGCAAATGCATCGAGGGTTGCAATTGCAATGATTCCCAAGATTATCCAAAGTGCTGGAGGCATTGCTTGGCCATTAGTGCTTTCTAGTGCCAAGAGGCCAAAGAGTGCGCCAGGAATAACCAGTAGCTTGCCGCGAGAGCCGAAAATAGCCCGTAAATAGCTGGCATCGGCGATAGTTCGTGCCAACAATGGCGAACGTAAAGATATGCGATCTACAACTCTGCGATAACGAGCATCGCTCCGAGTGGTGTTTCGGCTGCGCCAGGTCCTACTTAAATCTCCTCTACCTGGTTTGCGATTTACAAGTGCTAATCCGCCAGCACTGACCGAAGATAAATCATCTTGTTCTTCATCTGAATCATCCTCACCTTCGCGGTCCTCATCGCTCTCGCCATTACCATCACCATCGGGATCATTAGAATCATCTTCGCGGCGACCAGGCGTTCCAGACTGTGAAGAGCCTGACCCACTTGCCGCTGCTCCTCCTGCAGATAGTGCGGCTAGAACTGCAAAGGCAGCAATCTGTGTATCTTTAGATTTATCAACTTCTTGTGCTGGGTCATATCCAGGGAGCTCTGCACGAATTTCAATTGGTTTTAACTCTTCCTCAGAGAAAATTCTTTGTAGATCTGGGCAATTGCTAGCCCAATCGATTGTTCCATCAATATCTTTACAGAATGTCAGGATTTTTGTATCTAGAACACCAGCATCGTCAGAGATTTCAATTTCGACTTCGTGGTACCCCGGTGGAACAGATGCTGGAATTTCGATATCAAGCTGCTCAGCTTCGGCGCTCGTGATTCGATCAATGAGTACTGTCTCTGCTGCCCAGCTAGGTAAGACCGATATCTGAAGCGCTAAAAGTAACGCTAGCGCGAGTTTCTTTATCATCTTGTATTTCCTCCAGTTTTAACGGTTACCTTGATTTTTTGTCCAGGCTTTAGGTTTTTAACATCAAATTTTGCTTTGGGGCCAGTGGTTTTTGGTTTGATTTCAAGTGGGGCGCTCTTCTTTGGAGCAGGTTGATTTGAGATATTGGAATTTGGTTTAGGTTGGCCAGATGTTCTTGGCGTTGGTTTAACGGTTGGCTTTGGTGACGGCATGAGATCTTTCTCAATGACAGTCACTTTAATCTTCTGTCCTGGCTTGAGATTTTCGATATCAAAAGATCCCTTTGACGAATCGCTCCCTGGCCTTGGCTTAATCTCCAGGTTTGGTTTTGGTGAAGCCGTTGGTTTCGGTGTTGGAAGCTGAGTGTTATTTGGTGTTGGCGCAGGAGTGTTATTTGGTTTTGGCGTTGGTGCAGGCGTTGCCGAAGGTTTTGGTGTTGGTTTAACAGTTGGTGTCGGCGTTGGTTTAACAGTTGGTGTCGGCGTTGGTTTAACAGTTGGTGTTGGTTCTGGAGTTGGTTTAACAGTAGGAGTTGGCTCAGGTGCGGGTGTAGATGGTGCAGGTGTAGATGGTGCAGGTGTAGATGGTGCAGGTGTAGATGGTGCAGGTGTAGCTG
>WLDZ01000117.1 GCA_009704515.1 Actinomycetota bacterium | reverse complement strand
CGAATATCAAACTTTTCATTTATGCGCTTCCACTGCACTTCAATGCGACCATGTGGTGAATCGAGCTTAAGATCAATTTCATTAACCTTACTGCCTAAATGTGGTTTTACTACAAAACTCTTATAAGCCGGAGCGACCGACTTTAGTCCGGCGATGTACTGATGCAAAAATGAAATTACTGCACCTTTACTGTAGTGGTTGAGCGATGCTTCAAGCTTTCCGTCGTCATCAATGCCACTCCAACTCTCCCAAATAGTTGTAGCACCTTTCTTCTTCATATACATCCATGAAGGCACGGTATCTTGGAAGAGAAGTTCGTATGCAACATCGGTATACCCAATATCAGAAAGTGTTGAGAGAAGATATGGCGTTGCAAGAAAGCCGGTGCCTAGATGATTTCCAGCTTCACGAATGATAGCGACAAGTCGCTTGCCCATATCTTCGCGAAGTTCGTTTGGTGCTAAATCAAAGTGAAGAGCTCGTAAGTAGTTTGCTTGGGTTTCCTCCGCAAGAAGGCCGCTTGAAAGTATGTACTCTTTTTGCCATGCATCTTTAATTTTTGGGGCGATATCGAAATATCTCTTTAATTCTGCATCTGACTTGCCAAGTAACTTTCCAATCTCAAGCATCTGCAAAGTAGAGCGGTACATATAGGCAGTTGCAGTAATTCCATGATCAGGTGTGAAAAACTCTTCGGGTTTAGTGGGGAGGACATCTCCTGCTGCAAGCCATTCTCCCCAGTGAAATGGGGCATCCCAGATGAATTCTTCATGTTCGGCGGGAACAGGGCGCGCCGCAGCGCGATCAGCGTGGCGCATCGTCTTTGCTCGACCATAAGCGAAATCCATCCACTTGACCATAGCGTTCCAAGATTCGCGCGCTAATTTGAGATCGTCATAGGCGTTATACATATCTAATGGGGTAGAAACAATTGCATCTCCCCAACCTGCTGATCCGTTCATGAGCGAGTACTCACCCTCAGGGCGCATTTTCTTATCCGATGGGGCGATATTCGGGATCACGCCATCAGGAGTCTGACCAACTACGACATCTGCCATCCATTTTCGGGTGGCATCGAGGACGTCATATAAAAATGCTGCTGTTGGTGAAAAGAGTTGCCAATCTCCAGTCCATCCAGCGCGTTCTCGGGTTGGGCAATCTGTAGGAACTCCACACATATTGTCTCGGAATGACCAGACTGTCGCCTCATGCAACCAATTGAGATTCTCGTTATCGGAGGTGAACCACCCAGTGCGACGAAGATCTGAATGAACCACAACCGCACTTATATCTTCTGCAGTAATTGGGCCTGGGTGTCCAATGATTTCAACAAACTGAAAACCTTGAGTTGTAAAGTAATTTTCAAAGAGGTCACCTTTGACACCACTTGAAGTAACGATTGCCCGTTGCCCACCGGTAACACTTGCCGCGCCAGGAAGCGAGAGAATCATGCTCTCCATATTTACGTGGCCGTCTGGATAAAGACCTTCAGCATGCTTAATCTCAATTTTAGTATCACGAGGGCCTAAGTTGGAGAGTTTAATCCACCCATTAATGTTCTGTCCAAAATCAATCACAATAGCGCCATCACCTAAAGTCTTAATCGATACTGGTTTAAGTTCTTCAACAGCTCGAATTGGCGGAGCAAACTCTCGAACTAATGCAGCATCAGTCCTGCCCAGTATGGGCGCATCCCAAGCCGAATCGTCAAAGCCATTCATCTTTATTGCAGAATCAAATAGACGACGATCTTCAATTTGGCCTTCCATTAAATCGGCCGCCAGGATGTGTGATGGCGCCACTTTCCACGTTAAATCACTATCGACTGATTGGTGAGTACCGTCTGTGTAGTCGATATCCATTTCAAAGAGCGCAGCAACATGATTCTCATAATTAACGTCAACACGCCAAACACCAGTTGAGCTTCGAAAGAAACCGTCTGCTAATTCAATTACAACAGTGTGCGTTCCTGACTTGATTACGTTGGTTACGTCATACTCCTGCACGGCAATATGAAACCGATAATCTGTTGTGTCAGGGGTTAAAACTTTGTCGCCGATACGGTTGCCATCAATATATATATTGTAAATTCCTTGAGCAGTTGCCTTGATTTTTGCTTTCTTTACCGGTCCTGAAACTACAAATTCTTTACGGAGAAAATATGCAGGGCGTTCAGCACGTTCTGCTACAACATCCTCGCGCACCTGCATCCATTGTGCGCGAGGTTCTCCTTCACTCCAGAAGTATTGATACGGTGATGACTCTGTGAGCTGATATGACATTTTTTATGCGACTTTAAAGCTGGTGATCTCTGGTGCAGAGATGAGAATGTCGTAATGACCATGTCCAACCTCGTGCTTATTAGAAACCACTTTGCCATTAACGCGCATTGATGAGGTAGCAGTCGTTGGGAAATCCAAAACAGCCTTTGATCCAAACGGAACAACTACCTTTGCAGCCATAGTTCCGCCATCGATAATCTCCCAATCAATTGAGGCGATTCCGAATGGTGTGTTCACTGATGCAGATGCATAAGAGAAACCTTCACCTGGACGTGGCGCGAATGTGATGTGGCGATAGCCTGGGTTTTTAACAGTTGGTGCAATACCTGCCACATTGCGATAAACCCAATCAATTACTGCGCCATATGCATAGTGGTTGAATGAAATCATTGAAGGGTTATCTTGTTCCTCACTTGCAGTAGACATCTGTCCCTTATGAATAGAACCATCTTCATAGATTGCATCCCAACGTTCCCAAATTGTTGTTGCCTTCTGATCAACTTGGTAGAGCCATGAAAGAACCTTGCGACGCATCAACATTGTGTAAGCGGCGCTGAAGTGACCGTTCTTTGAGAGAGCGTGCAGGATCAAAGGAGTTCCGAGGAAGCCGGTTGTGATCTTTCCTTGATCTGCAATGACTTTATCGCTCAAGATTTGAGCAACTGCTGCGCGCTCTGACTCTGGCACTATGCCGAATTCAAGTGCAATTGAGCAACCAGCGGTTGTCTCTTTCGCTTCAGCTCCGAAGTGCTCCCAAATATCTTTGCGAAGTGTTGCTGCAAGATCGGTGTACTCCTTTTGATGTGCAGCATCTCCTGCGAGTGCTTCTACATCAGCAGCTAACTGAACAGTGTTTGCAAAGAATGCATTGGCAACAAACTGTGCCTTTACCTTTGAGAGCCAAGGGCGATCAACAGGTGCATCTGGATCACACCAGTCACCAAACTGGAACTCTTCTGGCAGGAACTTCTCGCCCTTACGGCGATCAGAGAGACCCTTTACATATGTGCGAATAGATTCAACTTGTTGCTTCAGTGTTGAAAGGCTTCCGAAAGATTCATATGTTGCCATCGGAACGATTGTTGCTGCATCTGCCCAACCAGCACGGTCGGTGATAATCCAGGCCTCTTCTTCTGATGCAGGTGATGGATGCTTCGACAAAATATCTGGAACAACCGCACCGACTGCGCCGAATCGCTTCTGATCGATAGCGAGGTCAAATAACCAGCTGCGCCAGAATGAATCGATTTTAAATAGTGTGTTTGCAGTTGTTGCGATTGCTTGCGCATCTCCTGTCCAGCCTAGGCGCTCATCGCGTTGTGGGCAGTCGGTAGGAACAGAGACCATGTTGTCGTGGATAGACCAGACAACATTCTGATGAAGTCGGTTAAGACGAGCATCAGATGATGAGAAGTATCCGCGACGTTCATTCGCTGATGAAACAGCGACTCCGATTGCAGAGATGAACTTAGCTGGGCCGGTAACTTCAGCGAATTGGAAACCGTGGAAAGTGAACTTTGGCTCAATCACACTTCGACCATCATGTCCGAGTGTGTAGATATCTGTCGCCTTTGCGGTACGAAGTGCGGCAGTGTGCAAGTTTGGTCCAGGCTCTAGAACTTCAGCGTGGCGAACTGTGATGACATCGCCCTTCTTGCCATCAACAACTAAACGCACCCAACCTGAAATATTCTGAGTGAAATCAAGGAGAGTTCT
>WLDZ01000116.1 GCA_009704515.1 Actinomycetota bacterium | reverse complement strand
ATCGCGATCAAATCATCGATATGACGCAAGTAGCTTTACCGAAGTAGATCCTATTCTTGGAGGAAATAAAGCCCTCTTCTCACTTGTTAAGAAAGCAAACAAGCTAGGTATTCGAATTATGGGCGATCTGACCTCTAATCATTGTGGTGCAGGACATTCATGGCTTGCAAAAGCTAAAAAGAGCAAGAGTGCAAAAGAGCGTTCTTATTTTTACTGGGACAAATCTGTTAAGCATGGTTACGTGGGTTGGTGGGGATTAGCTTCACTGCCAAAACTTAACTTCAATTCAACTGCGCTCAAGAACGAAATGTACAAAGGTAAAAACTCGATAGTTCGCAAATGGATTTCACCTCAATTTGGAATGTCTGGTTGGCGTATTGATGTTGGAAACATGACAGGTCGACTTGGTGCGGATGACTTACATGATGATGTGATGCACGGAATTCGTCAGGCAATGGATGAAACCAATCCTGACGCTTGGCTGGTTGCAGAAAATGGTGACTTTGTTGCCAGCGATCTCAATGGTCTTGGCTGGCATGGAGCAATGAATTATCAAGGCTTTATGCGCCCAGTGTGGAACTGGCTTAATCGAAACTCAGAGATCGGTGGGGGCTTTCAGGGCTTGCCATTTGCGATGCCACAGATTTCTGGTCAGCAACTGATTAACAGTATGAAACAGTTCAATGCATCTGTTCCCTGGAGAAGTGTTACCGCAAGTATGGTGCTGCTAGATAGCCATGACACTGCACGTTTTCGCACAGTTGTAAAAGGCGATGTCGCTTCACATCTATCTGCAATGACTATGGTCCTGACATATCCGGGTGTACCTTCAATTTTTGCTGGTGATGAAATCGGTCTCGAAGGTTCGTGGGGAGAAGATGGTCGACGCACCATTAATTGGGAAGATCGTTCACAGTGGGACCACAGCTTTATGGACGAAGTTCGCCAACTAATCTCAATTCGAAAGAGCAATGACGCGCTTATTAATGGGGGATTACGTTGGATTGCAGCGGAAAAAGATTTCATCCTTTATCTTCGCGAATCAAAAAAACAGTCAATTCTTATTTTTGTTTCGCGTAAGGGAGTGAATGCAAAAATAGATCTTTCAGCCCTAGGTTTAAATGTTTCAAAAACTCTTTATGGAATTACTGCAAGTGGTTCAAAGTTTGCCATCAAGTCAAAGGGTGCGACTGCGGCCATTTGGGAAGTTACGCGTTAAGCCAAAATCTCAGTGGGTCATGTAAGTATTTAGCCCAAGATCTTTCATTGTGACCACTTCTCTTATAAACCTTTGATTCAAAATTGTTAGTAAATCCACGTTTTCGCATTAAGGAATCAACAAAGTTCTGTAGCGGCACATATTCTTTATCTAAACCTTTATCACCGCGACTCATCCAAATTTTGTGATTAAGCGGAAGGGCTTCAACCATAGAACGTGCAAAGTTCTCATCACTAATCACCCAATGGGGAGACAACGCTAAAGCTGTGCTGAACTTGTCTGGGTGCTGAATCGATGCATACAAGGTTGCCAAACCACCCATACTGGAGCCAATAACAGCGGTTTTTTCAGGCTCGTTCGCACCATGAATTTCCGGCACGATCTCTTCGAAAATCTTTTTCAAGTATGCATCTGAATGCAAAACAACTGAGGAATCCTTGATCGCCCAACGTGGATCAACATATGCACCCGCAGTGAAGAATTTTTCCGGTGCTAAATCCTTAGCTCGTCCCCACGGATTCTCTTTTGTTGCACTATGCCAAACGCCAATAATTGTTGGGGGTTTAATTCCCTGCTCATTTGCGACATCGATTGCCGATTGCGCCATTTTCCAGGTCTGGCGTCGATGGGTACTAGTGGTGCCATCAAAGACATTTTGCCCATCATGTGCGATCAATAGATGCTCGCTTCCACCACGAGGTGTCCAGTAATCCACAATTCGGTCATTAAAACGGGTGCGGACAACTTCGCCGGGAACTCCTCGGATTTGGAAGCGCTTAATCTCCTGCATGATGATTTAATCATCCCATGTCAACGCCGAAAACATCAATTATCTGGTTTCGTCGCGACCTTAGAATCAATGATCATCCGGCTTTGTTGGCTGCAATTGAATCATCAGATCAGATAATTCCACTTTTCATTTTGGATAAGTCCCAGATTAAAGAGGCTGGCTCAAAGCTGCTTGCATATATGGGTCAATCACTGCGATTGCTAGATGAATCTCTTGGAAACAAACTACATATTATTGAAGGCGATCAAGTTGAAGTTCTATCGGCTTTAATTAAAAAGTACGGTGTAGAACAAGTACACATCTCAGCCGAGTATGAAAGATATGGCGCAGCTCGTGATGCACGGGTAGAGGCTGCAGGAATTACTCTGGTCAGAACCGGAAGCCCATACGCAGTTGCACCTGGTCGAGTTTTGAAACCTTCTGATGCAACGCCCTACAAGGTGTACACCCCTTTCTATAAAGCTTGGTGTGCTCATGGTTGGCGCGCTCCTGCAGTGACACCCAAGAAGTTTGTTTGCGTAGAACCAACCGCCGAATATCGCGCTTTTCCTGATTTTCCTATGCCTGAAGGCGTTTCCGTGATTGAGGCTGGCGAAAGTGCAGCGCTCAAGAGATTTAAGGAGTTCACCAACAAAGGCTTAGATTCTTACGACGAAAACAGAAACTTTGCAGCCATCGATGGAACATCAAAGATGAGTACGTACCTAAAGTTTGGCGAAATCCATCCCCGCACTTTGCTTCAAAATCTTGGTGAAAGCAAAGCGCATGACACCTTTAGAAAAGAGATTGCGTGGCGCGAATTTTACTCCGATGTTTTGTTCAACAATCCTATGACCGATGTCGAGTATTACGCACCTAAATTCGCGCAGATGCGATATGACAAACCTGGTAAGCAGTTTCAGGCATGGTGTGAAGGAAAAACTGGCTATCCATTTGTAGATGCTGCCATGCGTCAACTTGTCGTTGAGGGCTGGATGCACAACCGAACTCGAATGGTTGTTGCTTCATTTTTAGTTAAAGATCTGCACCTTGAATGGCAATTGGGCGAACGTTTCTTTGCAGATCATTTAGTTGATTACGATGTTGCATCAAATGCACATGGCTGGCAATGGACCGCAGGGACTGGAACCGATGCTTCGCCTTATTACCGAGTCTTTAATCCAATTGAACAAGGCCGACGTTTTGATGAAAACGGCGACTACATTCGCAGATATGTTCCAGAGCTAGCTCATTTATCGGCAGCTGAAATCCATGAGCCTTGGTTGTTTCTTGATGGGTACAGCAAGAATTACCCAGAACGAATTGTTGATCACGCAGTCGAACGTCACGAAGCTCTAGCTCGCTTGCAAGAGATTAAAGCTGACAAACCCCCAATGCCTGGCGCTTAGCCGAATACATCGCATTATCCGCGCGTTGCAATAAATCAGCCGCCCCGTCATTGTCGGCAATACCGATACTGACACCGATGCTTACTTCGTGGCCATCGACTAGAAATGGGTAAGAAAGCGTTCCACGAAGAGCCAACGCAATTTCCATCACCGATTCATTAGAACCGTCAACCAGAATTCCAAATTCATCCCCACCTAAACGTGCAAGTAAGGCGTTGTTGGGCAAAGCTCGACTAAATCGTTGCGCAACCTGTTGCAAGACTTTATCTCCAACTTCATGTCCATACGTATCGTTTACTGGTTTAAAGCCATCAAGATCCAACAGCAGAAGTGAGCCTCTTCGCGTCGCATAACTTTGTATTTCAGCAATCAAACGTCTTCTATTGGGCAAAGTCGTTAATTCATCAGTTCTAGCCAGGACTCTTTCCTGACCGATGTTGCGAGCCTGACTTAAAGCAATACTCATTCTTACAAAGGCAAGTGCCAAAGTTCCAATGGCAGGAATCAAAATGAAATGTGGAAAGTTATCGGGTGCAATTGCCAGAAGTGCCAGCAGTGTTGCGCTTAAGAAAACTGAGATAGTGATCAAAATTGGGCTGACACCAGT
>WLDZ01000115.1 GCA_009704515.1 Actinomycetota bacterium | reverse complement strand
TGGAGGGTGAAGTTTTCTCACTTATTGGTCCTAAGCGTTTCGATGTGCCCTGGAAAGAGATTGAAGCGCAGGGCTATATTGCACCAGCAGAATGTATCGAGGTCCGCGTTAATCTCACTGAAGCTGAGCGACTTGCTTATGCAACAGCAGAGCCGGAAGAGCGCTATAGATATTGCGCAACCACACGCACAAAACGAGATGTGGTTCAAGAGTTAGTTAGTCTTCATGCAAAAGAACAGATTCTGGTTATCGGACAGTATCTAGATCAGCTTGATGACTTGGGTGAAACTTTGGGAGCACCTGTTATTCAGGGTTCAACTCCACAACGTGAACGCGAAGAACTTTTCCAAGCATTTAGAACTGGGGAAATTTCTTGCCTGGTGGTTTCAAAGGTCGCTAACTTTTCAATCGACCTTCCTGAAGCAACAATTGCTATTCAAGTATCGGGTGCTTTTGGTTCAAGACAAGAGGAGGCGCAACGCTTAGGTAGAGTTTTACGTCCTAAGGCAGATGGTCGCGGTGCGCGTTTCTACTCGGTTGTCTCACGCGACACAATCGATCAAGATTTTGCCCAAAATCGTCAACGTTTTCTGGCAGAGCAAGGTTATAGCTACACAATTATTGACTCTGACGATGTCTTTCAAGGGAAGATCTAAATCGCTCGGGGTCTACTCTCCAAAAATCATGATGCTCTCCCCCAATAAGGGTGACAGGAACTTGCTCTCCATAGAGTTTCTCTAACTTTTCATCGCCATCGATGTAGATAACCTCAATCTCAAAATTGAGCTCTGCCTGGAGAGACTCAAGAGTCTCGATTGCACTCTCGCAGAGATGGCATCCATGTCGCGAGTAAATAGTGACCATATTCTTATTCTCCCACCCTGATACCGTTACCCGCTATGAGGGGTCGAAAATTCACTATCCGAGCGCTCTCGTTGCTCATTATCTCCTCCCTCCTCTCCTCACTCTCGATTGCGGTCGAAGCGCAAGCAATCACTCCATTTCTACAACGAGAGGCAACTCATTGGGGTCATACACTTGCCGGTCCATCTACAACAAGTGAGCAGCTGCCCCGCCAAAAGGTTGTAAACCTTGAAGCGAAATCTAAATTTGTAATCAACTACAAGAATTTTCCCGCGTGGGCAAAACGAGATTTTCAAGCGGCTGCTGATGTGTGGGCATCGCACTTTGCCTCTTCCACACCCATCACAATCGATGCAAGTTGGGTTCAAATCGGAGCCGCTAATGTTTTGGGTAGCGCGCGTCCTGGAAGTTACTTTATTGGATTCGAAGGAGCTCCTGATTCAACACTTTGGTATCCCTCTGCTTTAGCAAATGCGCTTGCCGGAAAAGATCTCGATAAGAAACAGGCAGAGATGATTATTCAGGTGAATTCAGAGGCTTACTGGAATACACGTAACGATGGCCTTTCTTACTCACAAGAATATGACTTGCAATCAGTCTTTCTTCACGAGATGGCACACGGCCTCGGTTTTCTTTCTACTGATTCATATGATCCCATCTTTGGTTTTGGGCGGATTGAAGAGCCCACACCATTCGATGCTTATGCTTTAGTTGAAGATGGTAGACGCCTTTCGGATTTACCATCACCATCAATTGAACTTGGCCTCGCTCTTCGCTCGCCACTTGTTTGGAGTGGCGCACTGGGTGTTGCAGCTAATGGCGGAGTCAGACCGCTTTTATTTACACCTAAAGAATATGAAGAGGGTTCTTCTGTGAGCCACCTTGATGAAGATACATTTTCAAAGAGTGGCGAAAATGCAGTTATGACTCCCAACTTGGAAGCTGGCGAAATTTTTCATAAACCTGGTCCTTTGTTACTGGCAATGATGGAAGATATGCGGCTCAAACCACCTGCCGGAAAATCAACCGGAATTCCTCTACCTGTAAGAAACCTTGAGGCGCTGATTTCAGATAGTGAAGCAATAATCTCCTTTGACCCGCCTGCAAATGCCCGCACTGCCCAAATAAGCACTTACACCGTTCGCAATAATGTAACTAACCAAGTTAAGAACTCCATAAAGTCTCCCGTGAAGTTCACGGGGCTTAAGAATGGTTCGGCGTACACATTTACCGTAATCGCTACAAATATCAACGGATCTTCTGAACCAGTCACGACAGCGTCCATAGTGCCTGCACCTAGCTGGAAGCGTTTTGTAATTGATGCTAAGAGTGATGCCAAGTTGCTTTCGAGCGTCACTTTTAACGGTGAGCCAGCAATTGTCTATGCCGACTCAAAATCAGGGGATCTGAGAATCGCTCAATGGAATTCAAAGGCATGGATCAAGCGCACCATCGATGGTGCGGGAGGCTCGCAGGGACGAACTAACCTTCCGATCACGGGAGCGCTCTCAACCTGCGTTAATGGCATTGGAAAAAAGCAGACCCTACATATTTTTTACGCAGATGAAGTCGATAAAGATTTAAGGTACGCAAAATATGATGGCAAGAACTTCACCTACGAAATCGTGGATGGCAACGGACCTCAAGTTAATTCGTATGAGGCTCCGATTCGCGTGCGGACGGCCTCTGATGTAAATGTCACTAGTGCTTGCATCGCATCTGCGGGAGGAGTACAAGTTTTCTATCGTGATGAAAGCCAAGGAATTCTTCTCGGTGCGGTGAAAGGAAAGTCTGCTAAATCTTGGAGTTACGAACTCGTTGATGGCGATCGAAAGACGGATGGAAGAACTACTGGAGATGTTGCATTCTCTCTGAAGGCAATATTCGATGGTAGAACAAGTTATCTTATCTACGATGCAGTTCTTGATATAAATCAGAAAGAGCAAGCAACTGCGAGCGAGATACGTATCGCAACTCGTACAAATTTCTCACCCACCAGCTGGTCTTACCGAATATTAGAAAGCTCCACACCGGTAAATCCAGTCTCAGGATTTGCTCTTGCCGTTGGAAAATCAATCGGAGGAGTCTTTGCTACTTGGCTAGGTGGCGATTCTTTATCTTTACCTGAAGCAAAATCAATCCGTTGGCTATCTCTTTCAACAAATACAGAGGTTGGCTCTGTCATTCCTGAAGGGCTAGGTACACCAAGTCGATATCTCTCAACTGATACATCACTTATTGCCTTCACATGTGAGAGACGACTATGTGCGATCGACAAAAGTAAATCGATTCCGAAAAAAATATTTGTCTCTCCATACGAAAACCCAGATGGAATTGAATCCGCCTGGGTTAACGTAAATCGTGCGAAGTTTCTTGTCGCTGGTATTTATGGCCAGCTTGTGATGCTCCGCCCTTAAAAGCTTTTTCTACTACTTAGCGTTTCTGCGCTGAATACGAGTCTTCTTGAGAAGTTTTTTATGCTTCTTCTTTGCCATACGCTTGCGACGCTTCTTGATTACGGAACCCATAAGTGATGCTCTTCCTAGTAGTAGTGCTACGAAACTTCGATGGCAAAGGTTACCGCGATACTAGGGTAAAAATCGAAATCGTTCCATCGCTTGAACTAGCCAGGCCAATAACCCCTCGTTCTCGGCTAAATTGAAGATTTATTGGCGTGACTAACCCTGGAAATGCATGTGCCGCCTTTACTGCTCCTTTGCCATCAAAAGTGAGAACGATGAGAGATGGGGTGGTTGGCTTCCAAAGATTGATACCAGGTATTGCTGATCGAGTTGTAAAGGCAAGATAAGAGTTAGTGCCACTGCTAGCTACAATTGAAGAACCTGTTCCTGAATATCGAGCCGTCCAGCTTGGTGCAAAGTTGGTAGTAAATTTTGTAATTGCTACTTCACTGGTTTTGCCTGCAATTACCTGACCACTTAGCAAGTTACTGGGGGTGGCAGAGTTCCAACTGCGCACTGCGCTATTGGCCGAGCTTCGAACCACTGTTGTTATTGCACCGCCCTTAGATACCTTGATAAGAACGCCATCGCGCTTTCCAGCGACTTTCTTACCACCTAGCGTCTCTGAGCTAGAACCAAAAAGAAATGATGAGCCATCGCTCTGTCTTACTACAGAATTTAGGGTTGT
>WLDZ01000114.1 GCA_009704515.1 Actinomycetota bacterium | reverse complement strand
TAGTGGAATTCCTCGGCATCGTAGCTTTCGTGATTGCGCTCTTGACTTCGGTCATGCTCCACGAACTCGGACATTTTCTCACTGCACGTAAATTTGGAATGCGTGTCAGTGAATTCTTCGTCGGCTTCGGCAAGCGCATCTGGTCTATCACTCGTGGCGAAACCGAGTACGGCATAAAGGCGATACCAGCTGGCGGCTACTGTCGAATCGAAGGAATGACACCGACTGATGTAATGCTTGATGGCGAAGAGAACCGTGCATTCTGGAGAGCCTCATCGCTCAAGAAGTTAATTGTTCTCGGAGCTGGATCATTTGCACACTTCGTAATCGGCTATATCTTGATATTCTCAATCTTCTTTGGCATTGGTTACACAGCACTACAACCAACAATCGCAAAGGTTGAACCTGGCTCACCTGCCGCAACTGCCGGACTTCTCGCTGGCGATACCGTGTTGGCAATAAATGGGCAGAGCGTAAAGAACTGGCGCGAAGATATTTCAAAGATTGCCCAAGGCGGCGGAAAGCCGTTGGCACTTCTTATAGATCGCGATGGTTCAGAGCTCACCATTACAGCTACCCCTGAATATTTAGAAGCTGAAAAAAGATATCGCATCGGCATTTATTCATCTGTAGGCAAAGAACGAGATTCTTTCTTAACTGCAACATCTGAAGCAGGTCAAGCAATCTGGGTACTTACTCGCGAATCTGCGAAATCATTAGTTGCGTTGCCTACCAAAGTTCCAGATCTTTTCCGTCAGACTTTTCTTGGTGAAGAACGTGATCCCGAAGGCTTAGTCGGTGTAGTTGGCGCTGCTCGCGTATCTGGCGAAGCAGTTGGTAGCGAAAGACTCAATACAAATGAGCGCCTGACTACATTTATTATTTTGGTAGCAAGCCTCAATATCTTTGTTGGACTATTTAACCTATTGCCAATATTGCCGCTCGATGGCGGACATATGGCGGTAGCGATCGCAGATGAATTCCGTGCGCTCTTCGCGCGTCTGCGTGGTCGTCCACGACCTGCGCCAATTAACGTCAATGTGCTCACACCAGTGACCGCGGTCATCGTAGTCTTGCTCGGAATTCTCACGGTGATACTTCTTCTCGCCGACATCTTTAATCCCATCTCGCTCAATCTATAAATCTGAGGCAGAATACGACCCATGGTTGATCTTGGAATTCCTAGCGCGCCGCTCAAACCTCTCGCTCCTCGTCGCAAGACGCGTCAGCTCAAAGTTGGCTCCGTAGGTGTCGGTTCTGATTCACCGGTAAGCGTGCAATCTATGTGCACAACCTTGACCTCAGATGTGAATTCAACTCTTCAACAAATCGCAGAACTTACTGCCGCCGGTTGCCAAATTGTTCGCGTCGCTGTCCCATCACAAGATGATGCTGATGCGCTGGCGCAAATTGCCAAGAAGTCACAGATTCCAGTGATTGCGGATATTCACTTTCAGCCAAAATATATTTTTGCGGCTATCGATGCTGGTTGCGCCGCAGTTCGTGTGAACCCTGGCAATATCAAGCAATTTGATGACAAAGTTAAAGAAGTTGCCAAGGCTGCGGGAGATGCAGGTATTCCGATCCGTATCGGCGTCAATGCGGGTTCACTTGATCCACGCCTTCTTGCAAAGTACGGCAAGGCAACTCCTGAAGCACTTGCAGAATCAGCGCTGTGGGAAGCATCGCTCTTCGAAGAGCACGGCTTTAGTGATATCAAAATTTCTGTAAAGCATCACGATCCAGTCACGATGGTAAATGCATATCGATTACTCGCAGCACAATGCGACTATCCATTGCACTTAGGCGTGACAGAGGCAGGGCCACTTTTTCAGGGCACCATCAAATCTGCAACTGCATTTGGAATTCTCTTAGCTGAAGGAATCGGCGACACAATTCGCGTCTCTTTATCTGCGCCACCTGTTGAAGAAATCAAGGTCGGCATGTCAATCCTTGAATCACTCAACTTGCGTCAACGTAAACTTGAAATCGTCTCTTGCCCATCATGTGGCCGCGCTCAAGTTGATGTCTATACCTTGGCTGAAAAAGTCCAAGCTGGGCTTGAAGGAATGACTGTGCCACTTCGCGTTGCAGTGATGGGTTGTGTTGTTAATGGTCCAGGTGAAGCGCGCGAGGCAGATCTCGGCGTTGCATCCGGTAATGGCAAGGGCCAGATCTTCGTAAAGGGTCAAGTAATCAAGACTGTCCCTGAAGCAATGATTGTTGAAACTCTTATCGAAGAAGCTATGCGTCTTGCAGAAGAGATGGAAGCAGCGGGCGTAGCATCAGGTGCGCCTTCAGTCGTTACTCAGTAATTCTCAGATAGGGTATCGCCATGTTGCGAATGTCCACACTCTTTCTTCGTACCCTGCGCGATGACCCGGCTGACGCTGAAGTCCCTAGTCATCGTCTTTTAGTACGAGCTGGGTATATCCGCAGAATTGCCGCAGGCATTTACTCATGGCTACCACTTGGCGTAATCACACTTCGCAATATCGAAAACATTGTCCGCCAAGAGATGGATGCAGCTGGCTTTCAAGAAGTGCATTTTCCTGCAATGTTGCCTCGCGAACCTTATGAAGAGACAAATCGTTGGAACGATTACGGACCAGATTTATTTCGCTTACAAGATCGTAAAGGGACAGACTATTTACTAGGTCCTACCCACGAAGAGATGTTTACTTTGATGGTGAAGGGTGAATATTCTTCTTATAAAGATTTGCCACTTGCGCTCTATCAAATTCAAACTAAGTATCGTGATGAAGCCCGCCCACGTTCAGGAATCATCCGTGGGCGCGAGTTCGTTATGAAGGATTCATACTCATTTGACCTTAACGATGAAGGCTTAGTTGCTTCATATCAGCGCCATCGCGCGGCCTACATTAAGACCTTTGATCGGTTAGGTATGAAATACAACATCGTTGCAGCTGTTGCTGGCGCGATGGGCGGTTCTTCCTCAGAAGAATTCTTAGCTCCATGCCCAACAGGTGAAGACACTTATGTTCTCTGTCCAAAGTGTGGTTATGCGGCAAATGTCGAAGCAATGGTGACAAAAGTTGCACCTGTTGATTCTTCAGCGACTCCAGCGTTACAGGTTATTGATTCACCAAATACGCCGACTATCGACACACTGGTCGCACTTCTTAATGCAAACTTTGGCGGAGGATTCACAGGCGCATCAACTCTTAAGAACGTAATGCTAATGGCCGATAACGATGCCATCTCTGTTCTCGTTCCAGGTGATCGCGAAGTTGATCTCAAGCGCTTGCAAGCAAACCTTGCTGGCGTCAGTGAGATACGAGTATTCGAAGAAGCAGACTTTGCTAAGTTCCCTGGACTCGTGAAGGGATATATCGGCCCACAGGATGCTAAGAAGAATGGCATCACAGTTTATGCAGACCCACGTGTTGCGCCAGGAACATCATGGGTAACTGGTGCTAACCAGAAAGATAAGCACGCACTCAATGTGACCAATGGGCGCGACTTTGAAGTTGATCAGTACATTGAAGCGGCAGAGATTCGCGAGGGTGATTCATGCCCTTCATGTGCAACTGCTGTGGTGATTGATCGTGCAATTGAGATTGGCCATATCTTCCAGCTGGGGCGTAAATATGCGCAGGCACTTAACCTCACAGTTCTCGATCAGAACGGTAAATCTCAAGTAGTCACAATGGGCTCGTACGGAATCGGCGTATCACGCGCTGTTGCTGCAATTGCAGAACAGACCCATGACGAGATTGGCCTCTCATGGCCGGTCGAAGTAGCGCCCGCAAAGGTTCATATCGTCGTAGCAGGGAAAGATGATTCAATTTTTGAAGCTGGCGAAAAGTTAGCGCTTGAGCTTGAAAGCCGCTCAATCTCAGTAATGCTCGATGATCGTCGTGGCACTAGCCCTGGCGTTAAGTTCAAAGATGCCGAACTGATTGGTATTCCAATTATTGTTGTTATTGGCAAGGCGCTCGAACAGGGCAATGTCGAAATTCGTGTTCGTAAGAGTGGTGAGAAATCTGAAGTTGCAGTCGCATCGGCTGCTGACGAGATTGCAAAAACGCTCAC
>WLDZ01000113.1 GCA_009704515.1 Actinomycetota bacterium | reverse complement strand
CTCTCTCGAATCCAACCGAGTACAAAGGTAAGTTTTACTTAAGAACCCTAGTAATTCGTAGCGCCGACGGGAAGAATCTTCCTGAGATGACATCAGAAAAGTACGAGTGGGATGTCATGGAGTTCGCCGAGAGGATGGGGTGGGATGAGTGACATTAGTTTTGAAGAGCATTTTTACTCCAAAGCCTCATTTATCCCTGAATTGATTTCCGAGCATTTCAAGCTCTCAAGTTGGCGCAAGGACGATATTGCACTTGCACTTTACGGGACAAAAATAGTCTCTTTAAGAATCCTTCAAGAATTCGATGAGAAAATTGAGGAAGTTCACCATGTTGTAGATCCAATCGACACTAAGAATTCGGCGGGCATTAGTTTAGAAACTTCCTACGTCTGCTATATGGAATGGGTAACCATAGAAACTGAACGAGGAGATGTTTCTTACAGAATTTCAATCACATTTCAAGATGCAATATCGCTTCAAGTCGTGTGTAAAAGTCCTTTCGTATGCCTCGCTTGTAGCGACCAGTTGGAAGAATGTCGTAACGTTTCAAACATTGATGGAGAAACTTATGCCCTGGAACCAATTGAAATTTTAGAGGAGCCTTGGTGGGAAGACTCATGGGATGGTAGCGCCAGCTCAACCCCGCGACTTCTTGACATTGATGTTTGTGATCAAGCTATATCAGAATTTGTCTTTCATATTGCCGACGCTTTAGCACAATCAATCAGTCGAAGTAGTTTCGAATCGATGACCGCTAAAGCTGATTTAAGTCCTCTCTTGATGATTTGTTACTTATGGGACGATTTAAGTGAGAAAGTAAAAGTCCTATGAGTGACATTGATTCTGCTTTGAACATGGTTGAAATCAAGCTCTGTGGCTGCGATGGCGAACTAGACCACGACGATTTTCCTGAGACTGAATACACCTTCCCTGATGGTTCAACAGAGCTTCTGCCTGTGCTCTGCCTTGAAAATGAAATTTATCCAGAAGATCTCTACTACGAATTTAATCCCGTCCTTAAGACTCTTGAATCCGATGAAGAGTGGACGATGTTTGCCTGTTACGCAGGGCAGATAGCCGAAATACGCCCAGGGCTATTCTTTTACTCGTTCGGTGACATCGATGAAATCGGTGAACGTAATTTCTATATCCAGGGTGATCTCGAAACAGTCGTAGATATGTTGCTCGAAGAGTGGGGCCCTGAAGCTCCTGCGTGGGAAGTATTCTTCAAATCTATCGGCCAAAATGGATACCCAGAAGATTACGAGCCAGGCACTCTAGTAGATGTCACATTCTTCTTTCCCAACAATGATTCCGACACCTTGACCGTTGGTATCTCATACAACATGGAGAATAAAGAGTTGCTCCAAATCTTGAGGTCACTATAAGAATGACCTGGGCTGATGATGTTTCACCAGAGCAGTGGCAAGAGTGGATGGCACTGGCCAAGAAACTCTCGGGCGCTAAAAAACAAGCGACCAGCCTGGGGTATGAAGACTATGCAGCACAAGCAATCGAGAAGTTAATCGAACAACCAACCCGCCCCTCAAATATCGAAGGCTGGTTAGCGCTGAATATCAAGCGCCAATACATTGATCGCTTCCGCAAGATTCAGGCCCGCGGGGGAGCATCTAACCGCGAGCTCTCTGATGATCAATGGGAAGAAGAGATGGTTATCTTCGCCGTTGGATCACCCAGTGCACTTGTTCAGCGCCAAGAATCTGTTAAAGAAGTTCTTGCACTGTTAACCGATAAAGAGCGCGAAATACTGATTATGGCCGCAGCCGGCTATGACAATCACGAGATTGCAAATTACCTTAACTATCGCACCAACAAAATAGTTGCTACTCGCATTCAACAAATTCGCGAGAAAGTTCGTAACGCCTTAACTTAAAGTAGTTGGTCGTGTCGCATCAAAAACTATTGCAAAACTTTCGTTATTGAGTAACCTTTGAAATGACGAAAGGCCCTCATCGATAGTGTGAACTAAAGATGAGAGCCAATCGCCACTCCCTCGTTAGGAAGTATCTTGTGGTCCGTTGTTTCTGCGGCGGGCCTTCCTAAATTCCAACAAGTGGAAAATTAGGCGGCAAACAGCAAGAAAAAGATCGAACCAGTCTGACACATTCATAACTCCTCCTCTCTCGTCTACCGCAGAAGTGCGATAGAAAATCGGGTTTCACAAAGGTGACGGATCCGATTGAGAGAGTTGGTGGAAGCAAGCGAAAGATAGAAGCCCCGATGGTTTGCCAACATCGGGGCTTCTTTCGTTTGTGGATAAATAATTGCTTGCAGATAAAGTGCACAACGTTTTAACTCAAAGTAGTTGGTCGTGTCGCGATTAAAACTCTTGCATTACACGCACTTCTGAGTAATCTAAGAAACGAAAGGCCCGCACTAATAACGTAAGTTAAAGGTACGGACCAATCGTTACTCCAGTTACTAAGAACCGGAATTCTCGCCGTTGTCGCGGTGGGCTTTCCAGATCTCTACACCGTAGAGAACCAGTCTGCACAACACCACGAAAAGGTCGAGATATTCAGAGAACTTCATAACTCCTCCTCTCTCATCCACCGCTCAAGGGCGGCGGAAGAATCAGAAATCACAAGAATGACGGATCCGATTGAGAGAATTGGTAAGAGCAGACGAAAGATAGAAGCCCCAACAGCGACAACCTGTTGGGGCTTCTTTCATATGTGGATAGCGCACACACCCAAAGTCATTTGTCAGACCCCCTTGTTATAATCTCTACATAACGTCAATAAGGCGTTAACTAAGCGCCAATCAGGCGCTCACAAAGGAGGAAAGAATGTTCAAATCACGCATGATTTCCCCTGCAACACCTGCAACCTCAGCTACAACCATCTAGCTCGCTACACGCAAGGCCGCCAAACCAGGCCTTACTACCCACCGTTAGGAATCCCTAACAATCGTCGGCTAGCCGACAGCCCTCACAAGGCCACATTGACTTTTCGTCCTCTTTTTCGTTTACCACTATGAGGGCCAATCACAACCCCGCACCAAGCGGCCCCCGGACCACCCCCGCACAACGCTTTACCTCTTAGAAGGAGATCACAATGCACGTAAAAGCTCTGCTCGATGTCGATATGGTGGCGATGGAGTCATCCGACAAAGTCACACTGATGCTCGACCTCACCGCCCCTGCCAACCCTGCCCACACAACCCGCCCCGGCCAATGCGTGCAGGTTGTTCTCGACCGCTCTGGCTCTATGGAGGGCCAGCCCCTTGAATCCGCAAAGGGTTCACTGCTTAAGCTCATCGATCGCTTAGCACCGCAAGATTCATTTGGCTTGGTCGCATTCGATGACCAAGCACTCGTCATCGTGCCAACACGCACCATGGCAGATCACCACATGCCATCACTACGCAAGGCACTTCGCGAACTTCGCACAGGTGGTTCAACAGATATCAGCGCCGGTTATTTGATGGGCCTTCGCGAACTCAACCGCGTGCAAGCATCAGGTGGTTCAACACTGCTACTTATCTCTGATGGCCATGCCAACGCAGGAGAAAAAGACCCTAAGTTCTTCACAGATGTTTCTTCAAAATCTGCCACCGAAAAAGTAACAACCTCAACAATCGGTCTTGGCACAGGCTATGACGAAACAATTCTTGAGGCGCTCGCTCAGGGCGGGGGAGGCGCACACCGCTTCGCAGGAACCATCGACGAAGCAGTCGGTGCTATCGCTGCCGAAGTTGATGACCTGCTTGATAAAGCATTTGTCAACGCAGTCCTGCGCGTAACACCATCTGCTGTCCTTGCAGGTGCTCCACAGATCGAAGTTCTGCAACGTCTTCCTTATTGGATAGATGGCGACACATATGTCGTGCAACTCGGTGATCTCTATAGCGGTGAGAACCGCCGCTTTGTTATTGATATCCCAGTCCCAGCAATGGCTGCCCTTGGCCTTGCAACGATTGCAGATATTACCATCGAATATCTCGACCTGGCACAACGTCAAGAGATTTCAGTTTCGATGCCCGTCAATATCAATGTTGTTCCTGGTGATGTCGCATCAGGTCGCGTTCCAGATCCAATCGTGCGTGCCGAACGATT
>WLDZ01000112.1 GCA_009704515.1 Actinomycetota bacterium | reverse complement strand
CAATATACGGCGGAGTCCTGGGTCACGCAGTCATTATGAAATTGCAGAAGATCATCACAATATCAACCGCAGTAGCGACTCTCGCTTACATTGCACTAACGATTGATGAAGTTCAGTGGAGTGCAGTAAATGCCATCCCACATGGCCCAACTTCCGCATTTATCGGAGCCCTAGTCTTTGGTGCTACTGGTATTGGTCTTGGATGGGTCAATACCGCCGCTGATTATTCACGTTATCTTCCGCGCAGCACATCAGGCAAGGCTGTCATCTCTTGGACAGTTTTCGGTGCATCGATTGTTCCAATTATTCTTGTTACATACGGTGCCGCACTTTCAGGTAGCAACGAAGATCTCTTTGGCGCAATCGCAAGTGATCCAATTGGAGCACTAACCACTCTGCTTCCGACTTGGTTTCTTATCCCATTCGCGCTGAGCGCCATCCTTGGTCTTGTCGGGGGAGCAATCCTTGATCTCTACTCATCTGGTCTTACTTTGATTTCGATCGGTCTACCTGTTAGGCGCTACGTCGCAGCATCGTTCGACGGCGCAATCATGATTGCCGGAACCATCTACCTAGTGTGGTTTGCTGAAGATTTCTTCGGGCCTTTTCAGGGATTCCTCATCACCATTGGTGTTCCAGTCGCCACATTCTCAGCGATATTTGCCACCGATGTCTTGATGCGCAAACGCGATTACAGCGAGAGAGATCTATTTAGCGCTACTGGTCGATATGGCGCCTGGAACGTAAAATCAATTTCCATCATGGCATTAGGTGCTTTCATTGGTTGGGGATTTGTCACAAATCCATTTGCTTCCTGGCTTAATTGGCAGGGTTACTTCTTAGACGTTATTGGTGGCAAAGAGGGTCAATGGGCAGGAGCAAACCTCGGAGTTCTCTTTGCACTAGTAATTGGCTCACTCGGTTACTTCCTCTTGAATCGCAGAAGTATTTCCCTACAAGAGAGCGCGAAGGCTTAAAGTCGAGCTAATCCGCGTTCTGCTTCTCTAACAGCTACACGACCTAAATCTGGATGTGCTTTTAGGAAATCGCGAACAGCCTTTGGATTAATCTTTGCAATATCTCGAAGCGCCCAACCAATTGCTTTCACTACAAAGAATTCATCAGATGATGCATGATCATCGCAATACTTTAGAACCAACCTCACATCAGTCTCAAACTTACGTCCGCGTTGGTGCTGAATAGCTGCACGATTAAGCCAAATATTCGGGGACTTATTCCACCTATCAATCAACTTTTCGCATCCATATTTATCACTCAGTGGCGATACAGCAACACTTCCTAGACCATCAACTGTGTCCCACCAAGATTTGGTGATAATCAGATACTCGCCGTGTTCGGCCAAGAAATTCCTATCAGCGACCTTCCAGTGAATATCGATGAGGTCGTTCGCGGCATATTGAAATTCACGCTCTTCTAACTTCCATAACTTTCGTGCAGTTGCACCCAGTTCGTCAGATGTCGGAGCGTTCATGCCTTTAGCAATTTTCTTGACCAGCGCTCGACGCTCGGGTGTCGCAATTCCAATAAATGGAGCAATATCTTTCATATATGCCTGCGCGCCTATAGCGCGCTTTGGGTCCTCAAGTTCAAAAAAGGCGGGCTTAATTCTCCCAACGAACTCTGTAGCGAAGGTCATAATGGGTGAGGATACCCAGAAGGCCTAAAAAGCTCGTATTGACTTCATGCATGCCCTAACCAAAGTTCACAACGATAGGAGGGGTAGGTGTTCCGGGGCCGGAGATTGAGGTAACTACGGTCAATGTTTGATTACCCGAGGAATCGACAAAGGTATTACCTGAAACAGGTGGCCTTAAGAGCATTGTGGTATTGGCATCTGATGCTAATTGCCCTGTTGCGCGTCCACTTGGTGCGTAACTTGGATTGAACGAAGAAGACGTTGAAGCTACACGCGCCATATTGCTCAGACGAATCTCACCGATTATGCCATTCCTTGAGCTTTGGGTAGCTGTGTTGTATGCGGTCCACTCACCAATGGATGCGTTGTCCGTAGATCCAGAAAGTGGGAGGACGAGAGACCCGCCGTTGTTCGTTGAGGTGGCGGTAAGTTTTGCGCCGTCGATGAATAGAGAAGTACCGTTGGAATCTCTTACAAAAGCCATATACATCCATTGATTGTTGATCATTGAAGTTGAGCCCGGCATGGCGAATTCGACCTGCATGTTATTGCAGGTTACACCTGCCACCCATCTCGTCGCACTGAGACTCGTTAGAAGCAGTCCTTCGCAAGCATTTCCTACGTATGGCATCAAAGCTCTGGTTTCGGACCAATCAGAGCTCCGGATCCAACCTTCAATTGTGAAGCTACTACTTCTACTAAGTCCTGTACTGAGACTCAAACCACTCATAGGTGGGAATTGGATTCCGCGAGTTGGAGCGTACGCGAACGAAGTTGATGAGCTTTGAATCGTCACTCTAGAAACGTCGGAAGCTGGAGCAACAGGACTGGTAAATGTGACTGTGAAAGATGAACTGGAATTAGTCACGACAGAAATTCCTGCTGTGGTCCCCATCGCTTCATAACTTCCAGCGTTATTGCCAACAATCACATCTGCTGTTGATGTGTTGTAAAGAGCTAAGGGCGAGGTGCCAGAAGATGTGTAGGCATTAATTTGGAGTTTGGTATTAAAGCAAGTGCTCGGAATATTCGAAACTGTCACTGAGCCGAAGTAGTAAGAACCTGCGCCACTCGAGTTAACAAAACTTGAGTAAGGCGTCACAGTAAGCGCCTGACTTCCAGAGCATGCGGTAGTCAGAGAAACACCTTGGCCGAATTCGACCCCAGCTCCTGAAGATAGCGAAATGTTTGCAGCGTATGTATTGCTCAAGAAAAGTCCTGCAACGATCAAAATCACAGATGAACCGAACGCACCAAAATTTCTGCGCTTAACGACAGGGACTACTGGATCATCGCAGTAGTAGTCTGCATAACGACGGACTTTTCCCTTGGCCATAAGGCATTATTTCGCTAATTTTGAGAAAGGTTGAAAAGTGTCACAACTGTTCCCATTCGCGGCAATTACAGAAAAATACAAAACCCCCGCCAGATAACTGACGGGGGTTTTGTATTTCGACTTCTTAGATATCGTAGTAAAGCTCGAACTCAGCTGGGTGCGGACGTAGACGCACATAATCAACTTCGTTCTTACGCTTCCACTCGATCCAGGTAGCGATGAGGTCTTCTGTGAAGACTCCACCCTTTGTCAGGAACTCGTGATCCTTCTCGAGTGAATCGAGAACTGCATCAAGTGAACCTGGAACCTGAGGGATAGCTGCTGCTTCCTCACCTGAGAGCTCGTAGAGATCCTTATCTACTGGAGCAGGTGGTTCGATCTTATTTACGATTCCATCGATACCGGCCATGAGCATTGCTGCAAATGCGAGGTATGGGTTTGATGATGGATCTGGGCAACGGAACTCAACGCGCTTTGCCTTTGGTGATGATCCTGTAATTGGGATACGGATACATGCAGAGCGGTTACGAGCTGAGTAAACAAGGTTTACAGGAGCTTCATATCCTGGGACTAAGCGGCGGTATGAGTTAACTGTTGGGTTGGTAAATGCGAGAAGTGATGGAGCGTGCTTTAGAAGTCCACCGATATACCAACGTGCCATATCTGAAAGATCGCCATATGTGCCAGCTTCAAAGAAGAGTGGCTTTCCATCTTTCCAGAGTGATTGGTGAACGTGCATACCTGAACCGTTATCTCCGAAGAGTGGCTTTGGCATAAAGGTAGCTGTCTTGCCGCCTTCCCATGCAACGTTGCGAATGATGTACTTAAACTTCATAAGCTCATCACCAGCTGTAAGGATGTCTGTGAAGCGGTAGTTGATTTCCATCTGGCCAGCGGTTCCGACCTCGTGGTGTGAACGCTCTACCAAGAGACCTGCGCGACCAAGTTCCATCACCATTTCATCGCGAAGATCTGCGAACTGATCTGTAGGTGAAACAGGGAAGTAACCGCCCTTGATGCGTGTGCGGTATCCGCGGTTAGGTGTTCCATCTGGATCTGCAACGATGCCTGTGTTCCATGCACCTTCGTAT
>WLDZ01000111.1 GCA_009704515.1 Actinomycetota bacterium | reverse complement strand
AGACACGCGGATCCCATTGGCGAGAAGATTTTCCGCAGACAAGTGATTTATGGCGAAAGCGAATCATTCAGCAGATGGACCAAAGTGGTGCCTGGAGCACTGGCTATCAGGGGGTTAGCGATTAATGATAGATCTAGAATTGATAAAGAAGGCACTCGCTGAAGATTTGGCTGGAGGCGTAGATGTGACCTCTGTTGCGACCATTCCGGAAAGCTCAGTAAGTATCGCAGACTTCGTCGCACGAAAATCAGGCGTTCTTGCCGGAATCGACATGGCAAAAGCGGTACTACAAGAAGTTGGCCTCACTGATATCACAGTTATCAAGGAAGATGGTCAAGCGATTTCTCAAGGCGATGTTCTGCTGACAGTAAGTGGAAATACCAGGGCCATACTCCTTGCTGAGCGCACTGCACTTAATTTTCTTGGCCATCTCAGCGGCATCGCAAGTGAAACAGCTAAATGGGTATCAGCTATTTCAACGACACGCTGTCTTGTTAGAGATACACGTAAGACAACACCTGGATATCGCCAGTTAGAGAAATATGCAGTGCGAATGGGTGGAGGCACAAACCACAGAATGTCGCTTTCAGATGCTGCCCTAATTAAAGATAATCACATCGTTGCTGCTGGTAGCGCAACAAAGGCATTCTCAGCAGTGCGCACTGCTTTTCCTGCTTCTCCAATCGAAATTGAAGTGGACACCCTAGATCAATTGCACGAGATTCTGCCGCTCAATCCTGATCTCATTCTTCTCGACAATATGTCTCCAGCGCTCTGCAAAGATGCAGTTCTGATTATTAATGGCAGAACAAAGAGTGAAGCATCTGGGGGGATTACCCTCGAAAACGCGAAAGCTTACGCAGATTCTGGTGTTGATTACATAGCAATAGGAGCTTTGACTCACAGCGCATCCGTGCTTGATATTGGTCTTGATTTGAGAATGGAGTAGAAAATGTTATTAACTGTAGATGTAGGAAATACCAACACGGTACTTGGCATCTTTGATGGCGACCATCTTGAGAAGTCCTGGCGTGTTAAGACTGATACAAGAACAACTGCTGATGAGATGTGGTTGCAATTTTCTGCTCTGACAAGTGGATATACACTCACAGGTCTTTCGATATGTTCAACAGTTCCAGCAGCTCTTCGCGAACTTCGAACTATGATTTCAACATATCTGAGCGATCTGCCTACAACAATTGTCGAACCTGGGACAAAGACTGGGGTCCAGCTTTTAGTCGATAATCCAAAAGAGATTGGCGCAGATCGAATCGTAAATACCTTAGCTGCCCATACTCTTTATGGCGGTCCAGCGATTGTTGTAGATTTCGGTACATCAACAAATCTAGATGTTGTATCGCCTAAGGGAGAATTTCTAGGAGGGTCACTTGCACCCGGAATCGAAATTTCGGTTGATGCTCTTGCTTCTCGTGCAGCACAACTTCGTAAAGTTGAATTAATAAAGCCAAAGAATGTAATTGGTAAGAACACGGTCGAAGCGCTTCAATCTGGAACAATTTTCGGCTTCGCCGGCCAAGTTGATGGACTCGTAGATCGTATTACTGCTGAACTTGCAAAGGATTATGACGAAGTACCGACAGTTATTGCTACCGGAGGTCTTGCGCCATTGATTATTGGGGTCTCTGAGACTATTGATCAATATGAGCCTGATTTAACCCTTATTGGGCTTCGCTTGATTCACGAGAAGAACCGTTGAACCACCTGCGAAAGGTAGACTCCGCTCATTATGACCAATGAAAATACGCCGGCAACTGAAGATGATCTCCCTGAACAACTTCGTATTCGGCGTGAAAAGCGAGCTGGCCTTATCGAGCGTGGCGTCGAGCCTTATCCAGTTTCAGTGGAGCGCACAACTTCGCTCAAGGCAATCCGTGAAAAGTATGTAGGACTTGAGATAGATGTTGCCACTGGCGATATCGAATCACTTACAGGTCGAATTATTTTCAAACGCGATACCGGCAAGCTTTGCTTTGCAACTCTTCGTGAAGGTGATGGAACAGAACTTCAAGCGATGCTTTCACTCGACAAGGTCGGGCAAGATGCCCTTGATGCTTGGAAGAGCGATATTGATCTTGGAGATATTGTCAGCATTACTGGAGAAATTATTACTTCAAAGCGTGGCGAGCTTTCAATTCTCGCTACAACATGGAAGTTAGCTTCAAAGTCATTGCGCCCGCTTCCTAATGATCACAAGCCAATGTCAGAAGAGACCCGCGTTCGCATGCGTTATGTAGATTTGATTGTTCGCCCAGAAGCCCGCGCTGCTGCTCGAATGCGCCCCCAGGTGATGCGTTCATTACGAGATACCTTTAACGGTTTTGATTTTATTGAAGTTGAAACACCGATGTTGCAGGTCATGCACGGCGGGGCAGCAGCCCGCCCATTTAAGACCTTTAGTAATGCATACGATATGGATCTCTATATGCGTATTGCACCTGAGCTTTTCCTTAAGCGTTGCGTAGTAGGTGGAATCGAACGCGTCTTTGAAATTAACCGCAACTTCCGTAACGAAGGCGCCGACTCATCACACTCACCAGAGTTTGCGATGGTCGAGTCCTACATGTCTTATGGCGATTGGCGTTCTATTGCAGATGTGACGCGATCTCTTATTCAGAACGCCGCGATGGCCGTTTCTGGTTCACATGTAGTTACTCATGCCGATGGAACCCAGAAAGACCTCGGCGGCCAGTGGCGTGAAATCAACTTATACGACGCTATCTCTGAGGGTGTTGGTGAAGAAGTAACAGCGCTAACTTCGATTGATATTTTGAAAAAGCATGCTGAAAAACTTGGTATGAAAATCGACCCTAAGTGGGTAACAGGCAAGCTGGCTGAAGAAATCTTCGAGCATGTTGCACAAGATAAGTTAATTGAGCCAACTTTTGTAATGGGATATCCGGTTGATACATCTCCACTTGTTCGTGCTCACCGCACCGTACCTGGAGTAGTAGAGAAATGGGATCTCTATGTTGACGGATTCGAATTAGCGACTGGATATTCCGAGCTAATTGATCCTGTTGTTCAACGCGAAAGACTTGTTGAACAAGCTCAGCTAGGAGCAAAAGGCGATCTAGAAGCGATGCAAGTTGATGAAGATTTCTTGCGTGCAATGGAATTTGGAATGCCACCTATGGGTGGAATGGGAATGGGTGTTGATCGTTTATTAATGGCTCTGACTGGTCTCGGAATTAGAGAAACAATTCTCTTCCCATTAGTGAAACCTGAAATCGATTCATAATGCTAGAGATTCGTCCGGCACGTACTTCTGACATCAAAGGCATTCGTGCGCTGATTGATACCTTCGCGTTGCATGGACGCTTACTGAATAAAGAGACAGTGACACTTTACGAATCTGTACAAGAGTTTATAGTTGCAGTCGATGGCGATAAAGTAGTTGGCTGTGGTGCGCTACATATTCTCTGGGAAGATTTGGCAGAGGTGCGAACTGTCGCAGTTGCAGAAGAACTTCATGGATCTGGTGTCGGACATAAGATTCTTGGCGCAATTATTGATCGCGCTAAAGCGGTCGGTGTAGAACGACTCTTCTGCCTTACCTTTGAGACACATTTCTTTAGCCGTCACGGCTTTGTCGAGATTGAGGGCACCCCGGTCGCCCCTGAGGTTTATACAGAATTACTTCGTTCATACGATGCCGGTGTTGCGGAGTTCCTCGATCTTGAGTCTGTGAAGCCCAATACCCTGGGCAACACCAGAATGCTGCTCACCCTCTAAAAGTAGTCAGCCATTTAGGGCTCGGCGGGAATATTCCCCCTAAATATGGGGTTTTACAGGCTAAATAACTCGCCTCGCGCCCACCCTAATTCGGGCGATAGGCTTGCTATCTGACGCAGTTGCTGCGAGATGAAGGAGTACATCGATGTTTGAGCGCTTTACAGATAGAGCCCGACGAGTGGTCGTATTGGCTCAAGAAGAAGCACGCATGCTCAACCACAATTACATCGGCACAGAACACATTCTCCTTGGACTCATTCATGAAGGTGAAGGCGTCGCTGCCAAAGCGCTCGAATCAATGGGCATCTCACTCGATGCTGTGCGCGCTCAGGTAGAAGAGATCATCGGCCAAGGACAGCAAGCGCCTAGTGGCCATATT
>WLDZ01000110.1 GCA_009704515.1 Actinomycetota bacterium | reverse complement strand
ATCAAAGCCGAAAGTGTTGTTTTACCAGCACCAGATGGACCGACTATTGCAGTCAGAGTTCCTGGCTCTGCGCTAAAGGAAATACCGCGTAGGATTTCCCCGCTCTCGGTTACCTCACTTTTTGCCACAGATTCAAGTGATGCAAGCGAAATTTCATCTGCCCGAGGGTAAGAAAAATGAACATCTCGAACTTTTATCGAGGCTGGTTCTGCCTTGAGTTCTTTGGCGTCGGTCCGTTCCTTGACCATCGGTTGTAAATCTAGGACTTCAAATATTCGTTCGAAAGATACAAGAGATGTCATTACATCAACACGCACATTTGAGAGCGCTGTAAGCGGGCCATAGAGACGAGCCAAAAGGGCCGTCAACGCTAACAAGGTGCCGACAGTAAGCGAACCATCGAGAGCGAGATGGCCACCAACTCCGTATGCAATTGCGGTGGCGACAGCTGCAACACTCGTTAGAGAGATGAAGAAAAGTCGATTTAGCATGGCGGTCCTGATTCCAATATCGGCAACTTTGCGAGCTCTAGTCGAGAAAGCCTTAGATTCTTTATTTGGATCCCCATAAAGCGAAACCAGTATTGCGCCTGAGACATTAAAGCGTTCAGTCATTGTGCTCGACATCTTTGCATTCAGGTCAAATGATTGACGAGTCAACGATTGGATTTTTCTACCAACCCACTTGGTTGGATATATAAAGAGCGGAAGTAGGACGAGGGATATTGCAGTTATCTGCCAAGATAAATAGGCCATCGTTCCCGCAACCAGAACGAGACTGATTACGTTGCTGACGACTCCAGCAAGGCTAGAAGTAAATGCCTGCTGAGCACCAATTACATCTGAGTTAATACGAGAGATTAACGCTCCTGTTTGGGTACGTGTAAAGAATGCTATTGATTGTCGCTGCACATGGGAAAAAACCTGAGAACGTAGGTCATAGATTAACCCTTCACCCACCCTGGATGAGAACCATCGCCCTGCAATGTTGAAAGCTGCATCTACGATGGCTAGCAAACCAACAAGAAGAGCTAGCTCAGTGATTAGCGCGCCGTTCTTTGGGATTACACCGTCATCGATTAACTTTCTTAACAACAAGGGTGTTGAAACTATGAGGAGTGCATCGATGATTACGGTAACTAGGAAGAGCGATATATATTTTTTGTACGGCTTCGCATATGTAGCTATCCGAGTAAGGGTTCCCGGCTTGAGTCGCTGTGATTTAACAGATTGATCGGCGGTCATTGAGCGCATGGTCATCCATGCAGCGTGTTGAGACATTAACTCTGGTGATGCAAATTAGACGGTAAAGCCAAGAGCGCGAAGTTGTTCGCGGCCATCGTCAGAGATCTTGTCTGGACCCCAAGGCGGCATCCATACCCAGTTAATTCTCACATCATCAACATGTGGCGCAAGAGCCTGGCGAGTTTGATCTTCAATCACATCTTGCAAAGGGCATGCTGCAGAAGTTAAGGTCATATTGAGAACTGCAATATTGCTCTCGTCAACCATGATGTCGTAAATCAAGCCGAGATCAACAACATTGATTCCTAATTCGGGATCGACAACATCCTTCATTGCCTCAGTAACATCATCTACTTTTGCGCTCATATGCCTATCCTACTTCGCTTTCTTTGCTTCTGCTTGGAGTGATGCGTCTTTAAAGGCCATCCAGCCTAATAGTGCACACTTAATTCGAGCGGGGTACTTTGAAACACCAGCTAGTGCTACAGCATCTTCGAGCACCTCGGGGTCACCCTCAACTGATCCCTTGCTCTGCATGAGCTGTAAGAAATCTTCGGAGATGCCGCGTGCTTCTTCAAGAGTCTTACCTGTCAACAAATCACTAGCGATTGATGTACTGGCCTGAGAGATAGAGCAGCCAACGCCTTCCCATGTAATCGAAAGAACCTTATCGCCATCAAGAGTGACTCCCAATGTAATCTCGTCACCACAACTTGGATTGACATGGTGAACCTGAGCATCCGAATTGGGATCTAACACTTTATTCTGAGGGTTCTTGTAATGGTCAAGAATTACTTCTTGGTAAAGATTATCAAGTTGCATCATGCACCAAAGTATTTCGCGGCGCCGTGGATTCCAGTGACGAGGTCATCACAATCTTCAATTGTGTTATAGAGATAGAGCGAAGCTCGAGTTGTGGATTGAACACCCATTTTTCGATTGAGCGGCCAAGCGCAGTGATGCCCTGTGCGTACGGCTATCCCCTGACTGTCCAAATACTGACCAAGATCATGCGGATGAATATCTCCGAATGTAAATGAGATTGCTGCGCCACGATCGACAGTATCAAGCGGTCCGATTACCTTTAGGCGTGGAATATCATTTAACTTCTCTAACAAGTATCCCGTCAAGGTTATTTCGTGACGGTGTATAGCATCGATTCCGATTGATTCGATGTACTTGATTGCAGCGCCAAGTCCAGCAGCCTGCGCCATATTGGGAACGCCCGCTTCAAATTTACGAGGTGCCGGTGCCCATGTTGCCGACTCCATGGTTACGCTCTCAATCATTGATCCACCTGTTAAAAATGGTGGTAGATCTGCAAGCAAATGTGATTTACCCCAGAAAATGCCTACACCTGTTGGGCCCAGAATCTTGTGACCTGAAAAAGCAAGAAAATCGATATCGAGTGCCTTTACGTCAACTTTCATATGAGGAACCGATTGACATGCATCGAGCACTACAACTGCGCCAACGCTATGTGCGCGTTTCACAATCTCTGTCAACGGAACGATTGTTCCGAGAACATTTGATTGATGAGTAAGAGCTACAACCTTCACGCGCTCATCGATAAGCGAATCTATCTGCGAGAGATCTAGTCGACCTTCTGGCATCACTTCAAACCACTTGAGCGTCGCACCCGTGCGTGCTGCTAACTGCTGCCATGGAATCAAATTGGCATGGTGTTCCATCTCTGTAACAACAATTACATCACCCTTCTTCAAATGAAAGCGATTTCCCAATGCAGCATTTCCCATTGCATAAGCAACAAGATTGAGTGACTCAGTCGCTCCCTTTGTGAAGACCACTTCCTCGATTTCGGCATTGATAAATCGAGCGACTGCTTCGCGGGCACCTTCATAGATATCTGTAGCTTCTTCAGCTAGCTGATGCGCACCGCGATGTGCCGCAGCATTATGCAATCTATAGAAATCTAGTTCAGCATCGATCACGGCTTGTGGCTTCTGGCTGGTAGCTCCAGAATCTAAATAGACCAAGCGCTTACCGTCGCGAATCTTCCGCTCGAAAATTGGAAAATCGCGACGGATAGCAACAGGGTCAAAGGACATATTTATGCGCTCACGTACTCCGCATAACCGTTCGCCTCTAGCTTCTCTGCAAGCTCTGGTCCACCCTGTTCTACAACGCGTCCTGCTGCAAAAACGTGAACAAAGTCAGGTTGGATGTAGCGCAAAATTCTGGTGTAGTGAGTAATCAAGAGAACACCAAGGTTATTCGCTGCCTTTGCTCGTACTACTCCCTCGGAGACAATGCGTAGCGCATCAACATCAAGTCCTGAATCGGTCTCATCAAGAATGGCGAACTTTGGCTTGAGGAGTTCAAGTTGCATGATTTCATGGCGCTTCTTCTCGCCACCAGAGAAACCTTCATTGACATTACGAGATGCAAATGTTGGATCAATTTTAAGTGATTCCATCGCAGCTTTAACTTCGCCCACCCATTCGCGTAACTTTGGAGCTTCACCACGCAAGGCGGTAGCCGCTGTGCGAAGGAAGTTAGATACCGAAACTCCTGGAACTTCAACTGGGTATTGCATCGCAAGGAAGAGTCCGGCTTTGGCACGTTCATCCACGCTCATCTCAAGAACATCAACGCCATCTAGGGTTACTGAACCACCTGTGATTGCGTACTTTGGATGTCCTGCGATTGAGTAAGCGAGAGTTGATTTACCAGAACCATTTGGTCCCATGATCGCGTGAGTCTCCCCTGACTTGATTGTCAGGTCTACACCCTTCAGAATCTCCTTATCACCCTGTTCAGTAGTGACTGAAACTTTAAGGTTACGAATTTCTAATGTACTCATTACGGACTCCATTACTTTTCTATCGTGACGGAGTCTCCGTCAACGCTTACTGAATATTTGTGAACTGGTGCT
>WLDZ01000011.1 GCA_009704515.1 Actinomycetota bacterium | reverse complement strand
ATTTCACTGACCAGAGTTGGGTCGCCAATGCTCTGGCCTCTTTCGGGACGGACGCGGACCTTCTTTATAAATCCTGTTTTGTAGGTGCGGAAAAGGTCAAGGGCAAGATCGCGCTTAGCCATTGGTTGCCTCCTTGCTTACAAAACCCGGCGTCACATAAAACTTCGCTGACAATAGTTCAGGTGGGAGGTCGCTTTCAACTGCTGTTGTAATAATTGTTTGTTCTGCCAATGTTGTGACTGCCGCTAATTGTTTGCGGCGCGCAGTATCGAGTTCAGCGAAAATATCATCGAGAATTAAAACTGGGTCGGAGCCCTCGGATTTTAAAAGCGTGTAAGAGCCAATACGTAAGGCAATCGCCATAGACCAAGATTCCCCATGGCTGGCATAACCTTTTGCTGGAAAATCCCCTAGTTGTAAATGTAAATCATCTCGGTGTGGACCTATTAAAGATACGCCGCGATCAAGTTCTTGTTTTGCTACCTCTATAGCGCGCTCCTGCAAGATAAGTACATTCTCGGCGGAATCGGCAGATAAACCTTCTGTTGAAGATTTATAAGATATTGAAGCGTTCTTTACTTCGTTGAGGTTTCGGTAATGTTCACTTACATGTGGGTTTAAATCATCAACTAATTTGACGCGTTCTGCTGATAGTTCAGCTCCGTAATGAATAAGTTGTTCTGTCCAAGGAACCAGTGCGTTTTCTGGCGCGCGTGTTTTTAAAAGCGTGTTGCGTTGTCGGACAACTCGGTCGTAATCCGCAATTACTCCTGCCATACGCGGTGATTGAGTAATCATTAACTTATCTAAAAAGTTTCTGCGATCAGTTGGGTCGCCACGAACTAAATCAAGGTCTTCGGGGGAGAAATAAATTATTTGTAGTGCGCCTAAAATTTCTCGTTGGCTTTTGACTGGGTTTTGATTAAGGCGGGCACGATTGGCTTTGCTTGCATTGATTTCAAGATCAACTTGTAGTGTGCGGTTATCGCGCTCTATCTCTGCCCGAATAATTGCCTGGTCGCTGCCGAGTGTAATCAAAGGAATATTGTTTGCAACACGGTGTGAAGATAAATAAGCAAGGTAAATCAAACTTTCGGCGATATTTGTTTTACCTGAACCATTATTGCCGATAAAAGTATTTACGCCAGGGTTTAATTCGAGTTCGAGGTTGGCATATGAACGGAAATTGGTGAGCGCAAGGCGTTTTACCCGCATAGGTAATTACCTTCTAAGAGGCGTAGCGCATTGGCATCAAAAGATATTTATAGGTATCTATTGATGGACCATTTGGTTCGGTGCGGCCTGTCAGGATGGCAGGCTTATTTGATCCAGTGAAGGAGATTTGTACAAATGGTGTGCCGACTGCTTGCAAACCGTCAGCTAAGAAAGTTGGGTTAAATGCAATTGAGATTGGTTCGCCGTTGAGTAAAACATCAATAGTCTCTGTAGCTTGTGCTTCTTCGCCAGTACCTGCTTCAAGTGAAACACCTCCGTCTGTAAATTCAAGACGTAGCGGGATTGTTTTATCGGCAACAAGCGCAACACGACGGACAGAATCTAAGAACGGTGCAACTTCAATAACAGCGGTTGTTGTTGCTTCACTTGGAAGTAAATGGCGGTATGGAGGGAAGGTGCCATCTAACATTCTTGATGTCATTAGTTTGCCTTCGCCAGAAAAACCAGCGAGGCGATCATTGCTTGCAGCTGGTGCAAAGGAAAGCGAAACTGTTTTTGAACCTGTTAGTGATTTAGCAGCATCGGCTAAGGTGCGAGCGCGTAGAAGCGCCGATGTAGATAATCCTGGTGTTGATGGATCCCATGAGAATTCACGGACTGCTAAGCGATAACGGTCTGTTGCGGCAAGTGTGACTTTATCTTCTTCGATTTCGATGTGAACACCTGTAAGGGTTGGAAGTGAATCATCACGGCCGGCAGCGATAGCAACTTGTGCAACAGCTGTAGCGAATGTGTCGCTGGCGATCACTCCTGTTTTTGCAGGGAGTTCTGGGAGGTTTGGATACTCATCTAATGAAAGTGTTGGAAGTGTAAATTTTGCAGAACCTGAAGTTACTAAAACGCGTGAACCATCTAAAGTGATTGTGATTGGTTTATTTGGAAGCGAGCGAGAAATTTCAGCTAGTAATTTTCCTGGAACTAATACTGCGCCTTTTTCAAAAATGTCAGCGTTAAAAAGTGCTTTACTTGAAGTTTCTAAATCAGAACCTGAAAGAATTACTTGATCGCCGGTTGCATCAATTTTAATTCCGAGAAGTTCGGTTTTGATTGGGCGTGTAGATAGAGAGCGGGATACCCAATTAACCCCGTCGGTTAGCGCTTGCTGGTCTACTGTAAATTTCACGCCGAAGCCTCATCTCATTCAAGTTGGAAAGTCTGGCATAGATTGGTTAGTGGTAGGAATGGGGAATTTTTAAAGGTGGTTCGCCCCCACAGAGAGATTTATATATAAAGATAGTAGTAATAGGTGGAGCGAATATCTGTGGATAAACTATAAAACCCCCGCTCAGAGCCTTAAAGTTACTCCATTATATAGTGGAAAACCCTCTCTTTTCTGTGGATAGAAAACCGTGGTAAACGAAGATCGCCAACGGTTAAGCGTAAATAACGCTTATTAAGTGGCACGAGAGGCAAGTTACCCACTAAAAAACCACATTTATCCACAGTTATCCACAAGATATCCACATCTGGGGGTAAAGTGGGTAAAACGGACAAGCTTAAAGTTGGGCTTTAAGACCCCTGCTTAAGGGTTAGTTTCAAAAGATATTAGTAAGCGCTCTGCTGTTTAATTTTTGTGGTGATCTCATTTACATGGTTATAGAGCGCCCGGCGTTCAGCCATCAACTCTCTAATTTTGCGGTCTGCATGCATAACCGTGGTGTGGTCGCGCCCCCCGAAAGTCTGGCCGATTTTTGGCAGCGATAAGTCGGTGAGTTCGCGGCAGAGATACATCGCAATCTGGCGAGCCTCAACAAGGGCGCGTGATCGTGAAGTGCCACAGAGATCTTCAAGGGTTAATTTAAAGAAGGCTGCGGTCTGCGCCATAATTGTTGCGGCAGTTATCTCTGGGTTGGATTCATTAGGCATTAAATCTTTAAGAACAATTTCAGCCAACCCCATATCAACACTCTGTCGGTTGAGGCTAGCGAATGCAGTCACTCGAATAAGGGCACCCTCGAGTTCGCGGATGTTTGTGGAGATTTTACTCGCGATGTATTCAAGAACATCGTCAGGTGCGTTAAGGCGATCTTGCGCCGCTTTTTTACGGAGGATAGCGATACGAGTCTCAAGCTCTGGTGGTTGAACATCGATTGTAAATCCCCACGCGAACCGCGAACGGAGACGATCTTCAAGAGTTGTTAATTGTTTTGGTGAACGGTCCGATGAAATAACAATCTGTTTCTTTGCATTATGCAAAGTATTGAAGGTGTGGAAGAACTCTTCTTGTGTGCGTTCTTTATTCTCTAAAAATTGAATATCGTCAATAAGTAGTACATCTAAGTCACGGTAGCGACGCTGAAAAGATGTGGCTTTATCATCACGAATAGAGTTAATAAAGTCATTAGTAAATTCTTCTGAAGAAACATAACGAACACGGATATTAGGAAATAACTCGCGTGAATATGCACCGATTGCGTGAAGTAAATGTGTTTTTCCTAGCCCAGAATCCCCGTAAATAAAGAGCGGGTTATAAGCTTTAGCTGGTGCCTCTGCCACGGCAATCGCAGCGGCACGCGCGAAACGGTTTGATTCACCTGTAACAAAAGTTTCAAATGTGTATCTCTCGTTTAATTGTGAAGATGAGATATCAGTTGTCGAACTACGGATATCGCTTTGATTTTCGCGACCTGTACCGGGACGAGGAAGTTCGACAGTAATTGCGGGTTCAGGTAGATCTGCGAGTTCGATACTTTCATCAACCATCACTGCAATATTTGTAGCCCCCGCTAATTCACGAGTGAGAACTTCATTGATCGCTGGACGCAACCGCGACTCAAGAACATCTTTAGCAAAAGAGTTAGGCGCGGCGACAAGGAGGCTGGCTGGCCCATCTTCATTAGGGAGCAAACCAAGAGGCTTAGTCATCGCCAAAAAGGCGCGGTGTTGAGGCTCTCCAGTTGAGATTTCTAGGACAACCCGCTCCCAAAGCTGGGTGAGTTCGAGGCTATTGAGCGCCATACCTACCCACCTTCTTATCCACAAAGTTATCCACAGGGTGTGCTCTCAAGTAAGGGTTTAGCCTTGAAATGAGGACCAATTTGACGGATACCTGTGGAGAACCCGCAAAGTAACCCCTTTACAGTAAATATGCAAGTAGTTATCCACACCTAAACCGCCCCTAGGAGCCCATAGGACGAGTTTGACCAGAGGCTATCCACACCCTTACCGTTACACCCCTAGCACGGAACAACCTTGCTTCCCCCGTATCTCTGACCTGATCCACGAGCCTTACCAAGCTCACCTATTTTTTGGAGTTCTCATGACAAAGCGCACCTTCCAACCAAATACCCGTCGTCGCGCCAAGAAGCATGGCTTCCGCGCTCGCATGGCATCACGCGCAGGCCGCGCAATTCTTTCTGCCCGCCGCGGTAAGGGTCGCACACGCCTTTCAGCGTAAGCGCCCATCACCCGACACAACAGATAAACGTCCGTAAAAGTTTGAATAGAGCGGCGATAGCATCCCGTGCTACCTAAAAATGCGCGCATAACCACACCTGCTGATTTTTCTCGCATCACAAAGAGTGGAATCAGAGCTACGACAGAATCTTTTGTCGGATACCTTTATATCCAACCTGCCCCAAAAGATCCGCAATCTCGTGCAGGATTAATCGTTGGTAAATCTGCAGGCGGATCAGTTCAACGCCACCGCTTATCACGCAAATTACGCCACCTGATTGCCCCAGAACTTTCCAAATTTCCAGAAGGCTCCCTCTTGGTAATCAGAGCGCTGGCCCAAAAGAGCGATGCTGCATCAACAGAGAACCAAATCACAAAACTCTTCTCTGATCTTTTACGCAAAAGCGAGAAATTTACAAAGAAGGCGGAAATCTAATGAAGCGCGCCTTCCAAACACTGATCAAATATTCAATCAACGCATACCAGAAATATTCTGCTACCCGCCCACCACGGTGCAAGTTCTATCCATCGTGTTCTAACTATGCAGTGACCGCTATCTCACGCCACGGATTCAAAGGTTTACTAATGACCGCATCACGTTTACTTCGTTGCCACCCTTGGTCACACGGCGGAGTTGATTACGTTGATGCTGATATTGACAGCACAGAAGCACGCGAAAAGAAGCTTAAATCAGGGCTAATCACTGGTTTACAAAAAGAAGGGGCTCACTAATGGGCGCTATTTTAAATCCACTCTACAGTTTCGTATCCGGAGTGATGGTTGCATTCCATAACCTCTTCTCGCCGATATTTGGTAAAGACTCAGGTGTCACTTGGTCGCTATCAATCATGGGCCTTGTGGTTCTTATTCGAATTATTTTGATCCCACTCTTTGTTAAGCAAATTAAAAGCCAACGCGCAATGACTGCGCTACAACCACATATGAAGGCAATCCAAGCCAAATATAAAGATGATCGCCAGAAGCAATCCGAAGAGATGATGAAGCTTTATAAAGAACATAAAGCAAACCCACTCAGCTCTTGTTTACCTATCCTTGCACAAGCCCCGATTTTCTTCGCCCTCTTTACTGTTCTTAACGGAATCGCAGCGAAAGATGACAATGGAGTTCCATCACCAATCGCGCGTGGGTTTCTTAAGGGTGAATATTTAGAGAGTGCTTCACAAGCAAAATTCTTTGGCGCAAAAATCTCAGAGAGTTTCTTAGGTACAGATTTATTATCTGTAAAAGTTGTAACAGTTCTACTCATTATCTTTATGTCTGCAACAACATTTACAACACAGAAGCAGTTGATGACAAAAGGCATGCCAAAGATGGATGCCAGCAACAACATGATGTTGCAACAGCAAAAAATAATGCTTTATTTATTCCCAGCAATTTTTGCAATTTCAGGTGTGAACTTTCCAGTCGGAGTACTTATCTACTGGTCAACAACAAACGTTTGGACATGGGGACAACAGTTCTATGTGATTAAGCGAAACCCAACACCAGGATCACCGGCATATGAAGAGCTAGAACGAAAGCGCGCTCGCAAGGCGAAAGAGGGTGGCGCAGCCGGCACAGATACGAATATTGATGGGGCTACATCCCCTGAAGTCGAAGCTCCCAAGATCGAGGGGCAGCGGAACCAACCAAAGAAGAAAAAGAAGAAGAAGTAATACGGACATTTATCATCAATAACGCATATAACAGGCATAAATATTTAATTCATCTAATTAGGGAGATATCATGACAGATTCACCAGTCGAGTCAGTTGAAGAAGTAGAAGTAAGCAATGAAAGTGCGACCCGCGAGAAGAAGGCTCCTAAGACTGTAGCCAAACTCGAAGAAGAGGGCGATATTGCCGCTGATTACCTTGAAGGCCTCCTAGATATTGCTGATCTTGATGGCGATATCGATATTGATGTAGAAAACGGCCGTGCTGCCCTAGCCATCGTCGGCGGCAAACTCAACCACCTCGTTGGCTCAAACGGCGAAGTCCTTGATGCTCTTCAAGAGCTTACTCGCCTAGCGGTGCAGACTGCATCAGGGGATCGCAGCCGCCTCATGCTTGATATTGAAAATTTCCGCGCCAACCGTCGTAAGGAGCTTTCAGCCCTAGCGAAGAAGCTTGGCGAAGAAGCTAAATCAAAGGGCGAGACCATCAAATTGGAGCCAATGAACGCTTTTGAGCGAAAGATTATCCACGACACCATCCAAGATATGGGCCTTACCTCAGAGTCTGAGGGCGAAGATCCACGCCGTTTCGTCGTTATCTTCCCTTCCTAACCAACCCACGACTGCCTAAAACAAACACATAAAGCATAGGTTTCACGTGGAACATTCACTCGATGAGCTCATCTCTCTCTATTTCCCAGAGCGCGAGGCTGAGATTCGTCGCTATGCCGAATTTCTAGCCACCGCTGGAATTGAGCGGGGCCTGATTGGCCCACGCGAAGGGGAGAGGATCTGGGAGCGACATATCTTCAACTCCCTCTTTCCAACCATCCTTTTACCGCAGGGAGCATCCCTCTTCGATATTGGCTCAGGAGCGGGCCTGCCTGGCATTGTTATCGCCCTGGCCCGTCCAGATTTGAAAGTAACTCTGATTGAACCCCTTGAGCGGAGAGTCGAATTCCTGAAAGAGGCGGCCTGCGGCAGCGATATCCAGGTAATCCGTGGGCGTGCTCAAGATGTAAAGAAGAGCGCAGATTTCATCACCGCAAGAGCGGTTGCTCCTCTAGAGAAGCTGAAAAAGATGTGTTGGCATATGCTCAAAATGAATGGATCCCTTTTAGCGATGAAGGGGGAGTCGGCCGCTAGTGAGATGGCTGGGGTTGCCCACGCCAAACTTCACGAGATTACCCTTGCAGGCATTGGGCTAGGGCGTGTAGTTGAGGTTAAAAAACTTGCAAAAGGGACCCCAGAAGAGCTTTGATTCTTAGCGCCACCTAATGGTGGTTAGATAGCGCCGTGGATGATTCACGTGAAACAACGCCAGCTGAGGCAAGTACTAGCAATAAAGTAATTGGCGTGCGCCGCCTCAAAGAGGCGATGGCAAAACCAGCATCTACCCGCATTTTTACCGTTGCCAACCAGAAGGGTGGGGTAGGTAAGACAACCTCCACCGTCAATATTGCAGCAGCGCTCGCCATGGGCGGCCTCCGCACCTTGGTTATCGATCTTGACCCGCAAGGAAACGCCTCAACAGCCTTAGGTGTTGAGCATCGCACCAGCGCAGGCGTTTATGAAGTACTTATGGGCAGCGCACCAATATCAACAGTCATACAGAAGGTGGCGGGTTTCCCCGAGCTCGACTGTATTCCCTCAAATACATCACTAGCGAATGCTGAAATCAATCTCGTATCAATGGTCGCTCGCGAACTTCAATTAAAAGAGGCCATTGATGAAATCAGCGTGAACTACGACTACATCTTTATTGATTGCCCACCTTCACTTGGGTTATTAACAATCAACGCCTTTGCAGCATCTAAAGAGCTACTGATCCCTATTCAAACCGAGTATTACGCACTTGAAGGTTTGTCACAGTTATTAGAAACATACACACTTGTTAAGAAGCGACTCAACCCAGCACTAACACTTTCGACAATTATTTTAACAATGTTTGATTCACGCACTCGTTTATCAAATGATGTTGCTGCAAATGTGCGAAGCCACTTTCCAACCGAACTTATTGATATTCCGATTCCTCGCGCTGTTCGCATCTCAGAGGCACCTTCATACAATCAAACTGTGATGACATACGACCCACTATCACCAGGAGCAATTGCATATATGCAGATTGCACGCGAGATAGCAGAGCGCGGGCGCGTAAAAGAAACTGAACCGATCAACGAGGAATTTAATTCAAATGTTGTAAATATTAATTACAAAGGTGGAATCGCATAATGGCAACAAAGCGCGGAGGACTAGGAATCAATTTAGATTCTTTGATCCCAACATCACTGACTGTTGAAGGAACTGAAGTCGCAACACAGAACGAAGTGTTAATCAGTGAGATTTCACCCAACCCACGCCAACCACGTACCGTCTTTGATGAGACTGCACTTAATGAATTAGTTGCATCAATTAAATTGTTTGGAATTTTACAACCACCAGTTGTTCGTAAAGTTGCTCCAAATAAATATGAACTTGTAATGGGTGAACGCCGTTTCCGCGCAGCAAAGGCAGCAGGTTTAAAGAGTATTCCGGTAATCATTCGACAGACACCAGATAATGAATTATTGCGCGAAGCACTGATTGAAAATATTCACCGCAGCGAACTCAATCCACTTGAAGAAGGCGCCGCATACTTACAGCTTCTCACAGATTTTGGATGTACCCACGAAGAACTTGCTCAAAAACTTGGTCGATCACGCCCCCTTATTTCAAACACAATTCGCCTACTAAATCTGCCTGAATCAGTACAGCGAAAAGTTGCTGCAGGAATTCTCTCTGCCGGTCACGCACGTGCGCTACTTGGGCTTACTGATGCAAAAGAGATAGAGAAATTAGCATCACGAATCGTTGGCGAAGGCTTAAGTGTTCGTGCAACTGAAGAGATTATTGCGACCCATAAGCCAGCAAAGGCAAACCCAACCAAGCGCGGATCAAACACTGGAGTATCTGGTGCAGGGTTGGCTGCGAGTGAATTATTAGCGGATTATCTTGATACTCGAGTCTCGGTCGAGATGGGTAAAGGCAAAGGAAAGATTGTTATTGAATTTGCAGGAAGCGAAGATTTACAGCGAATCGTTGATTTGATCGAAAAAACTGATTAAAAGTTAGCGCAGCGCCGTTCCGCGACGCGACATCTCCTGCTTAATCACATTTCCGAGCGCTTTCACACCTTCACGAATTCGCTCTGGTGTTGGGTGGCAGTATGAAAGACGCATCTGCCATGAACCAAAACCATCAGCGTAGAAAGCACTTCCAGGAACAAAAGCAACCTTGGCAACAATCGCCTTTGGCATTAACGCTTTAGTATCGATCTCAGGTGGGAGATTGACCCAGACATAGAATCCGCCGCCAGGCTTTGTCCATTTCGCCTCGACTGGGAAATACTCTTCGAGTGATTCCAGCATCGCGTCACGACGAACTTTATAGAGTTCGCAGAAGCTAGCAATTTGATCGCGCCAAGGCTGGTCAGCTAAATAACTAGAAATTGTAAGTTGAGTAAAGTTTGAAGGACAGAGAATTGATGACTCTGAAGCAATAACCAACTTATCTTTTAGTGATTGTGGAACAAGTGCCCAGCCGATACGAAGACCAGAAGCAATCGTCTTTGAGAATGATCCAAGATAGATAACGTTCTCTGAATCTTCGGCGCGCATCGCATTAGGTGATGGCTTATCAAAACCTAGAAGGCCATATGGATTATCTTCAACTACAAAAATTTCAGCTTCGCGGCAGATATTCAAAATCTCTGTGCGGCGATCAGCAGGAAGGCAGACACCTGTTGGATTCTGATAGTTAGGAATCAGATAAAGAAACTTAATTTTACGGCCAGCTGCGCGAACACTCTTAATGGCAGCCGATAGCGAAGCAGGAATCATGCCGTCTTCATCCATCTCAACATGGACAACAGAAGCCTCATATTGGCGGAAAGTTCCAAGAGCGCCGACGTATGAAGGTGCCTCTACAAGAACAACATCGCCTGGATCAATAAAGATTCGCGAAATTAAATCGAGGGCTTGCTGCGAACCAGTAGTAACGACAATGTCATCAGGGTTAGCGCGAATGCCTTCGAGCGCCATCACATCGCAGATCTGCTCACGCAATTTTGGATGGCCTTGTCCGCTGCCATATTGCAGAGCCTCAGAACCGTTGGTGAGGATGAGGTTATTTACAACACCCGCCATCATCTCCATTGGTAGCGCTGAAAGATTTGGCATTCCACCAGCGAGAGAGACAATCTCTGGCCGTGAAGCTACAGCGAAAAGGGCGCGAATTTCAGAGGGCAACATTCCGGCAGCGCGAGCAGCAAATCTCTCTTCAAGATTCTGGGGCGCACCGGTTTGATAACGAAGATTTACCTCTGACATAAGGAGAATCTTCCCACATTCACAGCAGTGCTAGTAGTGCTTTTATCGAATCCCAGCGCGACGAAGGTCGCTAATTCGCAAAGTTCCCGTCTTGGCATCATCTTCTGCAGCAAGATAGAGACGCTGAATCGCAATAATGAAACTTTCTGCGATTGTGTCACGAAATTCTGGACGCTGAAGGCGCGCTAAATCACCAGCATTGCTGAGATAGCCGAGCTCAACTCTGATTGCTGGAGCTTGGGTAAGACGCAGCAAATCCCATGTTTTTGAATGGGTGCGACAATTAAGAAGATCAGTGCGGGCAACAATTTCTCGTTGCACCAATGATGCAAACCTTTCACCTACAACTGAGTGGATTCCGTGTGTATCGCTACCGTAGAAGAATGTTGCGACACCTCGAGCCTCTGGGCTTGAGTTAATTTCTCCATGGATAGAGATCAAAAGATCAGCGTTACTTTTATTTGCAAAATCAATCCGATTGCTTTCGCTGGGATTATTAAGTGGTCCTCTAGTAAGAAATACTGTTGCACCGAGCGCGAGTAATCGCCCCTCAATACGCCTAGCAATATCAAGAGCTATCTCTGCTTCTTGCTCGCTTGAACCAGGATCGAGAACAATAATTTTATTAGCAAGTGCAGGGCCACGATTTTTCTGGATTGCATTCTCACGCAAAACTGCGGGAGCACCACCAGAGATTGTCTTTGTTAATCGCAATAAAGCAATAATGGTGGCAGGGCCACAACGCCCATCAACTTTTGCACCGACAGATTTTTGAAAATCCTTGACCGCGGACTCTGTCATAGGACCAAAAATTCCATCTACTCGCCCGCAGTTAAAGCCCATCTCGGTAAGGCGAGATTGCAGCGTTGCAATGTCGTCGCCATGCATCATAGGAGAAGGTTGCAGATTGAGAGAGCGATCACCCAATTTCCAGCGTGACTCTTCTAGCGCACGCGAAGTTGCGCTATCGAGTTCGCCAGTAACATGAAGACCACGTTCTTGTTGAAAAGAACGGATTTCATCGGGAGATAACTCCTTCATAAGGAATTAAATAAAACCTTCTAGTTCCTTCAAGAGCGCAGGCTTTGGCTTTGCACCGATGATTGTCTTTACAACTTCACCATTCACATAAACATTGAGCATCGGAATCGATGTAACCCCATACTTGATTGCGATTGCTGACTCTTCATCAGTATTGAGCTTTGCGATTGTGATCTTCTCTCCATGCTCTGCAGCAATATCATCAAGAATTGGAGCGATTGCTCGGCATGGACCACACCATTCAGCCCAGAAATCAACAAGAACAGGCTTACTGCTCTTTAGTACGACCTGATCGAAATCTGCCGCTGTTACTTTAATTGGTGCGCTCATTTGATTCTCCTCTATTGGTAATTTAAGAAATTAGTGACTTAAGAACTTTTCTGCATCGATTGACGCTTGGCAACCAGATCCTGCTGCAGTAATTGCTTGCTGATAGGTATGGTCAACAAGATCTCCACAAGCAAAAACGCCAGCGATATTAGTTCGCGTGCTTCGCCCCTCTACGCTTACGTAACCTTCATTATCAAGTGAGACTTGACCAAGAACAAGTTCAGAGCGAGGGATATGCCCGATCGCAACAAAGAGGCCAGTAAAGGCTGATTCAGATTCGGCGCCAGTCACAGTGTTGCGAAGCTTTAGCCCTTCAACTTTATTTTCACCCAAGACATCGATAACTTCGGTGTTCCAGAGCATTTCAAGTTTCGGATTGTTAAATGCGCGATCCTGCATAATTTTTGAGGCTCGCAATGAATCGCGACGATGTATCAAAACAACTTTAGATGCAAACTTCGTAAGGAAGGTAGCTTCTTCAACAGCTGAATCGCCACCACCGACGACTGCAATAACCTGATCACGGAAGAAGAAGCCATCGCATGTCGCACACCAGGAAACTCCGCGGCCCGATAAACGCTTCTCATTTTCAAGCCCAATTTCACGGTAGGCAGATCCCATGGCAAGAATTACGGATTTTGCTTTAACAACATTGCCAGAACCGTCGGTGATTATCTTGATCTCACCTTCGAGCTCCATCTTCACAACATCATCTGTGACAAGTTCTGCACCAAAGCGCTTAGCTTGATTACGCATACTCTCCATGAGATCTGGTCCCATGACTCCATCGACAAAGCCAGGAAAGTTTTCAACCTCTGTGGTGTTCATTAGCGCACCGCCAGCGGTAACTGAACCTTCGTAGATCAAAGGCTTTAGGTCGGCGCGAGCGGCGTAGATGGCAGCGGTATAACCAGCTGGACCAGAGCCGACAATTACTACTTCACGGACCGCATCGCGGATTTCAGTGCTCATAACCCCACCTTATCGCGTCATTACTTCTTACGACGCCTGAAGGTTTTAGTGGCGAATTCACGAAGGCCAGCAATCTCACCAATCTTTAGTAGGTGCGAGGCAACAAAGTAACCCACACCACTGATTGAAAGTATGAGCAGCAGGCGCAGCGCTCGAATCGAGAGTGGAGCAGAATCGCTATCCCATCCTAGATATTGGATCACCAGATAGATGGGCAGCATTGCAGCCAGAGATGCCACGATCAACAAAATGTGTTGTTTACCGAAATCACGAACGCGTAGTGAGCCGACATGTCTTTTAATCAAACGGAGGGTTACAAACAATCCAACGATGTAACTGAGAGAGAAAGCGAAACCAAGCCCAATCGTTACTACCCCACTATCTAATTGCGCTAAAAAGAGGTAACTCAAAATTATAGAGATAACGTTGATGATCAAGATTGAAATTACTTGAGTTTTAGTATCTTCAAAAGCATTAAATCCGCGGATGAGAATCAAATTAATACTAAATGGAATTAGACCGAATCCCATCGCTGCCAGAACATATCCAATATAGCGAGAATCCTCTATTGAGATTCCCATGTACAAGACCTCGGTAATCGCAGGCCCGAAGAGAATAAGTGCAATTGCGCTAGGAACAGTAACAACACCAACCATCTTGATTGCACGAATTAATTGCTCACGAACTTCATCAGATTTCTTCTCAATCGCAAGTCGAGAAAGATGAGGCAACAAAGCTGTAATAATTGAAATTGTCACAATTGAATAAGGAAGCAACATCACATAGTAAGCGCTGGTGTATGGGGTAAAGCCAACACCTGCTTCAATTCCAGCTTGGGCATTACGTACCGCAGCTGCTGTTGCGACATTGACAGTGACAAGATATCCAAGTTGTGAAATCAATACATAAATTAGGGTCCAACCCGCCAAACCAAAAGATTTACCAAGACCCTTTACTCCAAAAGTTAAACGCAGCTTGATTCCGGATCGTCGAACGATCGGAATAAGAATGAGCGCTTGTATGACGACTCCAGCAGTAGTACCCCAACCAAGCAACTGGACCTGAAAACTTGAGATGGTTCCGACAGCGAGCTCATCTTGAAGAAGAAGAAAACCGCCAAAGACTGCGATAACAATCAGATTGTTAGCTATTGGCGCCCACATGAGAGGGGCAAAGGATCCCCGTGAGTTCGCAACTTGGCCCAACATGGTAAAGAGCCCAAGGAAGAAAATCTGCGGCAAGCAGTACCTTGTGAAAGCAATCGCTATTTCAAGCTCGCGTTCAAAACCAGTTTCAGAAAATTCAGGGGCATAGAGACGCACTAGAGCTGGCGCAAATATCACTCCAACAAGAACAAGCAAGAGAAGAATTCCAGAGATTGTTGTTACAAGCCGCGAAGCAAAACCTTCGCCACCATCTGCATCCGAAAATGATCTAACAAGTTGTGGAACAAATATTGCAGTGAGGGCTCCACCAACCAACAAGTTGTAGAGAATATTCGGCATGGTATTTGCCACATTGTATGTATCAGCTAAGAGTGCAGTGCCGAGTACTGCGACGGCTAGTACAGCGCGAAAGAAACCAGTGATGCGCGAAAGGATTGTGCCGAGAGCCATGACACCTGAGGCCCTAAAGAGCTCATTATTTTTCATTTCGCCCCCTTCGGATTCTGCGCACCGACTGAATTATCGCTCCAAGAAATAGAAAGATTGCTGCGCCAGTTGTAAACCATGCAACTCGCGAATCAATGACAGTAAGAGATAAATTCAGTCTCGAAGCCTGGCCAACACGGTCACCTTCTGGAGTTATAAATTGTGCCAGAACCAAAGTAGATCCAGAGGCGATAACAGTAAATGGAACCGAAATTTGGACAAAAGATTTAGGGGCAATCGTTATACCGCTGACATTTTCTACCCGAACGCGAGAATTCATAGGCGTGAGAGAGAGACTCACAACAGTCGCGGTCTCGAAGTCATTAACTAAAGTGAGAGGAACCTCGACTCTGGATGAGGTTAATTGAAAACGGCCCGAAACAATCCGCAATTTTTTAACAACCTTTGTTGTTGCATCTCTTCCCTGATACGAGAAGTAAGCACGATCTCGAGAATCCAATAACGGGTTGAGGATACGCCCCAGTCTTAATTGCAAGGTCGCAATTTCTTCGACATCAACAACTTTGCTAAGTCCCGCCAATAGGTCTTGCTGACGCTCGTAAAGTGATTGAAAACCGCTACTCAAACGAGACTTGCCCTTTCCCCACCCGTTCTGAGAAATCACCGGCCGGCCAAAGAATTCTTCAAGGCGGATCTGAGCAACTTTGTTGTACAACGCTAAATCGCGAGTACTTAATTTACGCGCCAGTGATGAATCAGGATTACCGTAAGGCAAAGCAACAATGGGATTGCCGGCAGTTGCGATCCGCAACTGTTCTAACCATGCGAAAGCAACTTGCTGACCAATTACATCAGGGGCCTCTTTAAAAAGATAACCATCTGACATATCAATAATTTCATCAATAAGTGCTGCATCGATAACCCATGTAGCACTTCGATTTTTAGCATACACAGCTTTGCCTAATTTACCTTCAGGAGCTAGCTCACCGACTAATTCATTATCGCGAAAGGTTCCATCGAAGTTCGTATGAGGTATATCGACGATACGAATTACTGGAGTTGCAGCTGTTGCGGGCGGAATTGAGAGAATTGAAAATAGGGCGAGTAGAGCTGCAACTATTTTCTTCATATCTGCTGTAACTCAACTGTTGCGTTGGTGCGCGAGATTAACTTCTTTTCGTCGGGGTAGGCCAACTTTTCGATAATTTGATCGAGTGGGAACCAAGCGACTTCATCGACTTCACTTTCCTGCGCTGCGAGTAACCCGCCGCTTTCACGGAAAAGAAAATGATGGACAGTTTTATGAATTCGTTTCCCACCAGCCATAAACCAGAAATCAATCACACCTAATGACTTTTCAATCACTGATTGGATTCCGGTTTCTTCTGCAACTTCTCTCAATGCAGCTTCTTCTGGAGTTTCACCTTCTTCAATATGACCCTTAGGTAGCGACCACAGAATTCGTTTTCCCGAAGCATCCTTTAGATCTCGCCGACCAATAAGTAGGCCGAGTTTTCCGGTGGTATCTACGACTAAACCGCCAGCAGAAACCTCATCAACTCTTTTGGCATAAGGGGGCTTAGCAGGTGCCGCTTTACCGCCATCGTTCTTGGCGTTATTGCTGCGTGCGCCCTCGAGCGATGAGGGAGAATTCTGTGGGGCGCGATTCGTAGGGCGCTTACGCCTACGCTTTTTCTTCGGAACTTCGCTGCCCGCACCAGGTGCCGGGGTCATGGAGTAAGAGTACGCGACTAGGCTTATCTATTGT
>WLDZ01000109.1 GCA_009704515.1 Actinomycetota bacterium | reverse complement strand
TATGCGCGGACGGTATGAGCAGATAGAGCTTTTTCGGCAGTCAAATAACGCGAATATTCCTCGCGAATAACATCCAGCGGATCCGCAGGCACCACTTGTTTTGGCGCAGTACTCATCAATATTCGGTTCATCGTACCGCATCATTTCTTTCGGCGGCTCAGGTTTGGGTGCCATTTTTGGTTCGGTAAGTGCTGGTTCTGCCACTGGTTGTTTTACAAATGGAGAGACTGTGACGACTACAACTGAAGGCAGTTGCATTCTGACCGTTACAAAAGCGCAAGATCGAAATTACGAAACCGCAACAGTCTCTGCGCTTATCTATTTTCTAAATTGGGTCGCACCCGTTGCGCCTGCGCCTACAACCGGCCCCACAATTGCAATTACTGGTGAGAACACTGTTGTAGTTGTAGTGCGCCGAGCACCAGTCATAACCAGTCTTGGTAACTCAGGCGATGCTTCTTTTCCAGTTGCTATATATGGTGCAGGATTCCAAAGCCTAGGTGCGGGAACGACAGAGATTAAGTTTGGGCGAAGCCTCTCGGTTTATTCACCAGATTTCATCATCGTGAGTGATTCATTAATCAAGAGCCGCCAACCTATGGGTACTCCCACCGCGCAGATCAGAGTCATTAACGAGAATGGCATGGCCATCTCCCAGGAGGCCTATATCCCCTTTGTAGTTTCGAGTATCTAAGGCTCACTTTAGAGTCCCGAGCTTGGTAACCCTCACCCCTTCGCCTAGAATCACCGTCTAGGACTTTCTCAGGGGAGGGATAAGAATTGCAGTCATATCACGCATTCTTATCGCCCCGACGTATCGCTCGCACGCTCGTCACAGTACTGGGGCTTTCATTATTTCAGACTGTGCTTCCACCTGTTCTTGCGCCAATTGCTTCTGTGCCGAAAGCAGAAGCAGTTGATGTCTCGTACGCCAGTGCACCTAATGGCACTGATGTTGTCGTGCCCGCAGGCGTTTTTAGTATCACACTTACTGCGCGAGGAGCAGCAGGTGGAACTGGTGGAAACGATGGCTCATTAGTAGGAATTGCTGGAACAACAGTTGGTTATGTCGCAGGAACTTTTCCTGTCACGCCCGGAGATCGCATTTCATTTTATCCAGGAGGTGCCGGTGGCAATGGTGCATCGGGTGTGCAGGGAAATGGCGGAGGTAGTAAAGGTCTAACTTCCATGGCGATCGGAGCTAATACTTTTTCGTCAGCCGTAAAGTTTAATGGAGTGTGGACTACTGCCGCCTTAGTAGGTGGCGGCTTAGGAGGTCCTGCCGGGGGTACCGGTTTTTCTGGTGCAGGCGGCGGCGGAGGGGCAGCTTCGGTTGTTCTGATTAATTCTGATGTTGCAATTGTTGCAGGTGGAGGCGGAGGTGGCGCGGGTGGTTCTGGGGGAGGAACATCCGCTGCTGTTAGCGGTACGCACTCATCAAATGGCGTAGCCAACGGAGCTGATGGTGCATACAACAACAGTTGCGGAAACGGAGACGGCGGTGGACCGGGCGGCGGAGGTGGAGGTTGGTTCGGAGGTGCAGCTGGTGGATTAGATCGTCCTGGTTCTGGGGAATGTCGGGCATATTCGGGATCACCCGGTCAGAACCACGCATCAAGTACAGGAACAATTACAGCCTCTAACTTGACGACTGCAGCAAATGGCGCAGGATTTATTACATACGAGTTTAATTACTCAGCTGTTACTGCTTGCACAACAACTACAAATACTGTTGATGTTTACACAGTTGTTCGTGTGACAACGACTGCTACTTGCACCTGGAACATTCCAGCAACTGTTTCAGTTATTGATCTCTTTTTGGTTGGCGGCGGAGGTGGTGGCGCGGGAGATTCAGGCGGCGGCGGCGGAGGTGGAGCAGCGCTGTCGAGAAGTTCGATTGCAGTCACGCCAAGTTCGACGCTTGATTTAAAAGTTGGTTATGGGGGAGGCGCAGGTAGTTTTGGTTTCAGGTCCACGGCTTTCGCGGGTGATTCAACTACGGTGCGTACATCAGCCGGCGTAGTGTTTTCAGCTCTCGGTGGCTCGGCCTCATCCGCAGTCCCTGGCGCTGCAGGTGGTTTGGGGGGTGTTGCAGGAAACGGTGGGTTTAGCGGTGGCGCAGGTGGCGCGGGCGGAACATGTTTTAACGTGGGGCTGACAGGCAGAACTGGAATATCAAATTATTTCTACGGCTCACAAAGTACATATAGCGGTGGCGGAGGCGGCGGATCTTGCCCGAATGGTGCCGCGACAACTGCACCGCCCGGGGTTAACGGTGGTGGAAATGGCGGGTTTGCATCTTCGGCCTCAGTCAATCAACCGGGATCAGATGCTACAGCCAATACTGGCGGCGGCGGTGGCGGCGGAATTGCAACTGGCTCGGGAATGAAATTACCTGGAGGTAAAGGTGGTTCAGGTGTCATTCTGATTCGTTACGCAACCAACGCGGCTGACTCTTTTCCTGCAGCTCTGGCATCGGCCGTAGCTGGGCGTTACTCACCCGGTGATCTACAACTTTTAGATTCTTCACGCAAGGGATGGATTGATTCCTCTGGAACTAACGCTTCGGTATCAGATGCAAACATTACGGCGACCGGTCTTTCAATTTTAAATCAAGGAGTAACTGACGGTGGTGTAACAACCGGTTCCACCAAGTCGCTGCTGGCGGTTCGAGGCACACCCTCATCGCAGATAACTTTGCAGAATCTCAATGTCGGGTACACCCTTTTTCACGTTGCCAGATATGTCGCCTCCGGCGCAAACGAGAGAGTCTTCACTGCAAGAGATGCGAATTGGCTCTCTGGTTTTCACTACGGAGTGCGCGAGACCCATCATGGCGCATGGCTGACTGATGATGCTCGAGTTGTCAATACGCAATGGCTGCTATCAACTGATCAAGCTGTGGCTTATCGGGCTAACGGAATTGATGTTGCAGATAACGATGATTCAATTGGAACTCAACTCACTTCGGTAGCCAATTTCGGGATTAATAATTGGACTTCAGTGCAAAGAAGTGATTTCCAGGTATCCGATGTAATTATCTTCAATCGCGAACTTAGCGTTGGGGAAATTCGCCTTATGGAGATTTACCTATCACGTTTAAATGGACTAACCCTTAGCCCATATTTCAATACATCTGAGACTGATACGACTAACACAATTACAGCGTCATATTCCTACTTTTTTATGCAGCAAGATCCTCGAAATAATCTTAACGATACCTTTACCGTAGAAGCCTGGCTGCGCCCAGATGCAACATGCAATACAACCGTTTGTACTTATTTTGCACGTGAAAATTCTGTCAGACTGGTAGTACGAAATGGCTTATATGAGTTTATTCTCTATGGAGATGGTGGCTGGGATTGGGTACCCACTGGGGTTGCAGTTAAATCAGGGGAATGGCAGCATGTTGCGATCTCTAAGACCCTTCGCGGTAATCGGGGAGATTCAGTAAAGCTATATATCAATGGGCAACTCGCCTACACAAAGGCAGGGAGTCCATATCGACCTGCAACAACCGCAAGTACAAATTCGGATGCGTCGACGCTCAATCAAGTGACTACATGGAGTTATATTGGCTTAATTACTGGCGGCACCGAGCGCTGGCGTGGTGATATTGATGAATTCAAAATTTGGAAAGTTGCGCGCACTCAATCAGAGATTCAAGAAAGCATGCATTCAAATGATGCATCAAGTCCTCTAATGCAGGCTTATCTCGATATGAATTTTGTACCAGGTGCCCGTAATAATGAGTTTAAAATCCCAAATCTTGCCTACGGCGGTCACGCACGATCAGATTTATTCAACTGGACTGCCGACACTCTATCTTTTACTGATGTCAAGACTGTCACTACCTCGGGGCCATATACAACAATTAAATTCCCACGAACCTACATCACTCAATATGGTGGATGGAAACCTCCATCAACATTATCGGCTACAACAATTGTAGTTGGTGGTGGCGGAGGTGCAGGAAAATCAGACTCAAGAAATGCTGCTCCTGCAGGTGCAGGTGGCGGAGGTGGAGTCACATACGCGCCAGTGCAATCTTTCACAGCTTCATCACCTATCCCCGTTAGAGTTGGCGTTGGTGGACTTGGCGCTACTACTAAAGCAGACGATGCTAGTAATCGAAATGGCGGTAGCAGTTATGTTAGCGTCGGAGCTGGCATCACAGC
>WLDZ01000108.1 GCA_009704515.1 Actinomycetota bacterium | reverse complement strand
CCAAACTTTATTGGCGCATTCTTTGGAATCTTTTTTGGAGTTTTGCTTGCTCTAGGTTCAGGGAGCGAAGCGACAAAGAATTTTCGAATAGCACTTATCTTTCTTTTGCCTCTAACTCTCTTTGCGATTATTGACTCGCAAGCGATTCAAGGAAGAGTGTTGGCTGCTTTGTCTGTGGGAATTGTGGGAATTTTTCTCATTTACTTTAGATATTCTCGGATAACTACTCTTCTTTTTGTACTTTTCTGCACAACACTTGGCACATTGGCCCTGGCTGGCGCTTTCCAGAAAGGCCCTTTGGCTGAAATAATCTATAAAACTTCGGTTTCGCTTCGAGGTCAATACTGGCTTGCAGCCTGGAATACCGGGCAGACTAATCCTTTTTCTGGCGTAGGCATGGACGCATTTGGAGACTGGTACCGCAGGTCGCGTGACATTAGAGCAATTGAACTACCGGGGATAAATACTGTAGTCAACACTGCTCACAACGTTCCATTAGACATGTTTGCATTCGGTGGGTGGCCATTATTTGTCTCATATATCGCAATTATGTTTATTGCATTTCTAGCATTGATCAGAATAGTGCGCCGAATGAAATCCTATGATGCCGTTGGAGTTGGATTGATTACTGCATGGACAGGCTATCAAGTTCAATCAATAATCAGTATTAACCAAATTGGTTTAGCAATTTGGGGATGGGTTCTCAGTGGTTGCCTGATTGCTTACTCAAGAGTTGTACCTGAAAATGATGAGCGACGGAAAGAATCTCCAGTATCTGGCAAGAGTCACCAATCGAGAAAGCCTGAAGTCAAACCCACCTCTGTCTTGTTTGCAAGTGTTTTTGGACTAGTTGGTCTTTTAGTTTCTTTACCACCGGTATCAGCAGACACAAAACTTCGAACTGCTCAGGTGTCTCGTGATGCAGCGAAGTTAGAGGAAACTATGAGTTACAGTTACTTCAATCCACAGAATTTGCAGAAATATTTGTCAAATATCCAAGCTTTTGAAGGCAGTGAATTGTTTGATGTTTCACACAAATATGCTCTGGAGGCCGTGTCGTGGAATCCCGAAGCTTTCGAACTTTGGCGTATTTTGTATTTCATTAAGAACTCTACTGAATCTGAAAAGAAATTAGCTGTTGAGAATATGAGAAGGCTTGATCCACTCAATCCAGATGTCACATCGATACCATGAGGGTTTCAGTGATTGGCCAAGGTTATGTCGGCTTGACAATCTCAGCATTTGCCGCAGAACATTTTGATGTGACTGGTTTCGATTTAAATCAGCGAGCTGTGGATCAATTGAATTTAGGTATTTCGCATATTGAGGGGATTGAAAGCTCCCTACTTACGAAATGGATTAAGGCTGGACGCTATACTGCGACTGCAAGTGGAAGCGACATTAGCGATTGCGAGATTGTCGTGATTGCAGTGCCAACACCTCTTACTACCGATAGAAAGCCAGATCTGAGTTTTATTGACGCGGCATGCAAAACAATTGGGCAAAATCTTACGAGACCCGTGCTCGTCATAAATGAGTCCACTTCGTTCCCTGGAACGCTTCGAAACTTCATCAAGCCTGCCATTGAGAAGTATTCTTCAGAGCATATCGAGCACTTTTACGCAATTTCACCTGAGCGTGTAGATCCAGGTCGAACAGACTTCAATCAGAAAAACACCACACGCTTGTATGCAGGTTTGACTCCTGAAGCTTCGGAGAAAACTAAAGACTTTTACTCCAGATTTTGCGATAACTTGGTTGAAGTTTCATCTCCAGAAGTTGCCGAAGCAGCCAAGTTGTTTGAGAACACATTTAGGCAGGTGAATATCGCTCTCGTCAATGAATTTGCTCAAATTGCACATGCTCTTGGAATAAGCGTCTATGAGACCCTAGATGCTGCAAACACTAAACCATACGGATTTATGAAGTTCACTCCCAGTGCAGGTGTAGGTGGGCACTGCATTCCTGTTGATCCAACCTATTTGGCTGCTGTTGCTGAAGAGCACGGCGCTCCGGCAACATTTATCAGACGCGCAAATGAAGTTAACCTTGAAATGTCTGAGTACATTGTCAGAAGAGTCGCTGCAGACAATGGGGGTAACCTCCAAGGTAAAGCCGTTCTGGTTGTTGGTGTTGCCTACAAGCCAAATGTTGCGGATGTTCGAGAAACGGCAGCTGAACTAGTGATTCAACACTTACGAAGCCAAGGTGCAGTTGTCTCTTGGCACGATGAAGTTGTGGGTAATTGGAAAGGTGAGAGTTCAGCTCCGCTTCATGGTGCCGACATCGCAGTTGTTGTCACAAAACATGACTCGGTAGATGAGAAAAAGATTTTGGCTAGCGCGCCTTACGTATTTGATACAACTGGAAAAGTTAAGGGCGCAAAAGGTTTGTAAAAGTTAGCTTTTAAGACTTGCTACAACGCTATCGATAATTGAATCTAAAGAATGTTTAGGTTCCCAGCCTATAGTCTTCTTGATCTTGGAAATATCTGGAACTCTTCGTTGCATATCTTCAAACCCTGCAGGGTATGCATCTGAGTATGGAACAAATCTAATTGCGGATGCAGATTTGGTTCGCTCAATGACTTTTGCGGCGAGTTCTTTGATTGTGGTTTCACCGACTCCGCCAACATTGAAGTAATCCCCAATAGTTGAATCAGTTTCGCTGAGGGTGATTACCGCTCTCACGGCATCTTCAACATGGCAGAAAACTCGGGATTGTGCGCCATCGTCGTAGATGGTGACCTCTTCATTCTTGAGCGCTGATTGGATAAAGCGTGGGACAACCATTCCGTATTGGCCAGTTTGGCGCGGGCCAACGGTATTGAAGAAGCGGACCGTGGTGACTTTGAGGCCCTGGGTTTTGTGAAGGGTGTGAGCTACCGCTTCCTCGAGCGCCTTAGCGTCTGAATAAGTCCAGCGAATCTTTTGTGGGGCGCCAACTACACGATCAGATTCTTCATTTAGAGGCTGATTTGGGTTTTTGCCATAAATCTCAGAGGTTGAGGCGATAATCAGGCGCTTGTTGTACTTAGTTGCTGCATGCAGAACAATTTCTGAGCCATTGAAGTTTCGATCGATCGATTCAAGGGTGTGTTCCATGATGTTTTTAACACCCAGGGCTGCTGCCATGTGAAAGACAATGTCTGAATGTTCGACTAACTTTTCAACAAGTGCCTTATCGCGGATATCGCCTTCATGGACTTCGTTTTTTCCTTGTAGGTGTGCGATGTTCTTTACTGAGCCTGTACTCATATTGTCGAGGATTGTGATGTTATCTCCCCGAGCGATGAGGGCATCTGCCAGGTGAGAACCGATGAATCCGGCACCACCGGTGATCAAAGCGCGCATGGGATGAGTCTATCTTTCGAGGCTGGTGCTCTGGATACATACAGGTGCTTCTCAGGTAAGTGTGAGATGGTCTGAGTATGAATAGCCTGGATGCGACCTATAGAAAGTTTTCATCCCGTGGGGTTGATGGGGCATCTGGCTTACTGGGGATTGGTTTGGGGCTGACGCTGGCTTTGCAGGTCACCACGATGAGGCAGAGCGATGTTTCGACGGTCTATGCGGCGGTTGCGACTTTCTCTCGGTTATGTGCGCTAACAGGTACTTACTTCGCCTTGGTGGGCATCTTCTTGGTGGCGCGAATTCCGTGGGTGGAACGCGGGGTTGGCCATGATCGATTGGTGACTTGGCATCGCAAGTTGGGGCCGTGGAGTCTCTATCTGATTGGTTTTCATGTTCTCTTTATTGTCTTGAGCTCTGCAGGACAAGACGGGGTTATGTTGGCTGTTGAGATGTGGCGGATGCTCAATGGCTTGTCATGGATGTGGCCGGCGATGGCTGGGTTTCTCTTAATGATCTTGGCTGGGGTTACTTCGTATAAGAAGGCAAGAGCGAAGATGAGTTATGAAACATGGTGGATTATCCATGTGTATTCATATGTTGCTATCGCTGCATCATTTATGCACCAGGTGCTTAATGGTCAGATGTTTGTGGGTCACCCACTTAATCGGTTGTACTGGACTTCGCTCTATGTATTGATGGCTACAGCCATTGTTCTCTTTAGGTTTGGCATTCCATTAGTTCGGTCCGTGCGACATAACTTGGTTGTGGATAAAGTCATTGTTGAAGGGCCGGGGGTTACTTCAGTTGTCATGCGCGGTCGTAAGTTGCGCGGT
>WLDZ01000107.1 GCA_009704515.1 Actinomycetota bacterium | reverse complement strand
GGCTTTCCACCTTTTTCAAATACGCGCTCTGATGCCGATTGACGCGGGTTGCCCTTAGGTGCGCCCTCAATTTCCTTAGACTTTGAAGCGGTCTTCTTCTGAAAACGTGCTGCACGAAGCTTTGAGCGATCGGTAAGACGCTCTTGCTTACGAGTAGATACAACTTCTTCGCGATCTGAATAGCGAACATTTGTTGACGGTTTAAATTCTGATGATTTTTTAGTTGCTGCTTTGCGAGGTGCTGATTTTGCCGGTGACTTTGCAGTCGATTTAGCAGTTGCTTTAGCAACAGCTGCGCGACGCGGCTTACCTTTTGAGGCAGCACGACGAGCTTTTCCGGGCGCGGATATGCGTGGTTCTAGAGCCATTTTAAGTTTTCCTATCGAGAGATCATGCTCGTCTCGATTTGGAAGGGCCATTATGTAGGCCAACCAGGTTGGTGATAAGACTCGCAAGAAGAGCCTGAATTAGGCTCAGTTTGTTACTGCCTATGCAGTGCCTAAAGTATAGCTTGCACCCTGCGTATTTATGAAATCGGTGAAGAATCTAGGCTTATTTCTTGAATTTAGGTAAGTGGAGATCAAATCGAATTGATATAAAACGAGTCGCAATCACAACTAATCCACCGGCTAAAACTGCAATATTCGATGGCGCTGAAAGTTCATTAAGGAGAACAAATATTGATGCCCCCATAAGAGCTGCAGTTCCGATTGTCTCTCGGTGAAGCAGCACTGGCTCAACCTGACACAGTACATCGCGAAGTAATCCACCAGTAACGGCTGTAATAACACCAAGGATAATTGAAGAGAACCAAGGAATTTCTAACTCGAATGCAAGTTGAGTACCCGAAAGTGTTGCGACTGCGAGTGCGAAGGTATCGAGTGCCAAAAGAATTTTTCCAACATGTGTAACACGTCGCAGGCTTAATGTAATGACTACGGCGGTAAGTACTGATGCCAGAATCCAAGGATCATTTATCCAAACCGGGGTTAAACCGAGAAATACATTTCTAAGGGTTCCACCAGCAATAGATGCGATAGTCGCGATAAAGGCTATGCCTCCATAATCTAAACCTCTATCAGCTGCTACCCGGGCCCCAACAAGTGCAAATGCAAATGTAGAGATGATATCCAGGGCGTGGAGAAGGTCCATGAAGGTATCTTACCTCAGTGTCGTTTCACGATTATTGCCTTCAATAGATAGGCCAATGATCAATTACCAAGAACTGTTGAAGTAAGATTCCTGCCATGTCATTGAGCAAAGATAAGAATTGGTGGCGTCAAGCTGCGATTTATCAGATATATCCCCGTAGCTTCGCCGATACCGATGGTAATGGCATTGGTGACTTAAAAGGCGTCACTTCTAAAGTTGATTACCTTGCATCGCTTAGCTTGGATGCCGTTTGGTTGAGCCCCTTCTATCCATCAGCTCTAGCCGATGGCGGATATGACGTTGATGATTATCGCAATGTAGATCCCAAGCTCGGCACTCTTGAAGATTTCGATGAAATGTTGGCAGCTCTTCACGCCAAAGGAATCCGAGTCTTTGTCGATATCGTTCCAAATCATTCTTCTAATCTTCATCAGTGGTTTAAAGATGCAATTGCTAGCACTCCTGGCTCAAAAGAACGTGCGCGTTATATTTTCCGTGATGGGCGCGGGGCTAATGGAGAAATTCCTCCAACTGATTGGCCTTCGCACTTTGCTCCTTCGGCATGGACACACGAATCAGCATGGGGTGGCAAAAACAATCAGTGGTACATGCACTGGTTTGCACCAGAGCAACCAGATTGGAACTGGGATAACCCAGAAGTTGAAGCAGATTTTCTTACGACTCTAAAATTCTGGGCAGATCGTGGCGTCGACGGATTCCGAATCGATGTGGCACATGCGCTGAAGAAAGATCTCTCAGAGCCCCTGCGGATGCGTTCGACAATGGAGTACGAAGCACCTCAAAATTTAGAGGGCACAGGAATCTTGATGGATCGTAATGAAGTACTTGATGTTTACCGCACCTGGCGTAAGCTCTTCAATTCTTATGACCCACCACGCGTTGCAGTAGCCGAGGCAAACGTGCATCCAAGTCGCATGCCGCTTTATGCTAGCGAAGATACTTTGGGGCAGAGCTTTGACTTTAGATTTATTGATGCGGCCTTTACTGCTAGAAGCTATAAAGAGTGCGTGAGCCAGAGCCTAGAGCTTGCTAAAAAGAATAAATCTTCCACCACTTGGACGCTGGGCAACCACGATCAGATGAGATACGCCACCAAACTTGGTTTACATCCGATAGTAGATCGCAATGATTGGTTGCTCTCACACGGCCAATCTCATCCCGTTGATTTCGAGATCGGAACTCGTTGCTCTGTTGCAGGTAATCTTTTTATTCTTGCACTCCCTGGTTGTACCTATATCTATCAAGGCGACGAACTCGGAATCCACGAAGTCGCTGATATTCCATTCGATCAAGTTCAAGATCCGGTTTACTTGCGCAATCTCAAGCAAGCAAAAGGACGCGATGGTGCCCGTGTTCCATTGCCATGGACCCGTGGTGGTAAAAACTTTGGGTTTGGCGCAGGCACACCGCACCTTCCTCAGCCCGAATGGTTCGCTGACTTTTCAGTTGAGGCAGAGTCAGGTAATTCAGCTTCCCCACTAGAAATATTCCGTACCGCTCTAAAGTTGCGTCGCGAACTTCAATGTGCAGAAGAAATTACTTGGCATGAAACAACTAGCGAGGATGTTCTTCACTTCTCACGACCAAATGGGTGGAACTGTATTACAAACTTTAAGGCGAGCAAGTACCCCATGCCAGCAGGAGAAATAATCCTCGCTTCATCTCCCCTGATTAATGGAAAGATTGCAGCGGGAACGACCATCTGGTTCAAAGCTTAATTAACTTAAGCTTTATTTGGTTTAAAGCTTAAGTTTTAACTCACACCAATAATGTCAACGGCAAAGATTAGTGTCTCGTTAGGGCCGATAGGACCTGATCCCGCTGGTCCGTAACCCATCTCTGGTGGAAGAATTAGTAAGCGACGACCGCCAACTTTGGCTCCTGGTAAACCTTTCTGCCATCCTTCAACAACATTTGCTAATGGAAACGTTGCAGGTGATCCGCTGTCCCAAGAAGATTCAATTACTTGACCTGTTGACCATGCCATCAGCGTGTAATGAACAGTCAGTGTGGATGTAGGTAGAACCTCAGCACCTGTTCCGACAATTACATCTGATGTTGTGAGCTCTGCCGGCGGAGTGCCAGATGGAGCAGAAATTGATGGCGCTTCACCTGCATTTGCAGTGACGACAGGAAGAGCCGATGCTGAGCTACCTGAATCGGACATTCCTGAATCGGACATTCCTGAATCGGACATTGAAGTTACTCCTAAAAATATGGCGCCTACCATCGTAAAGACTAGGGCGACGGCGAGGACGGTGCGAAATGATTTCTTCATGAGCGGAAGCCTACCTTTCTCCTTTTCGCTTCGCTGTATTAGACTCGCAGTCGTTCAACCCTCCTGGTCCGAAAAAGGGCGCAAGGTTTTTGAAAGGAAATGATGGCACTTCGTAAGCCTGCTCCACTTACCGGCTTGGTCGAAAAGATCAACGCATTTACCTCAAGTTATCGCATCGAAGGTGATCCTTATATCGATGGATTACGTGAGGCAATTGAGACGAAGAAGAACCTTCATATCTGGGCTGAACTCGATCCTTTAGATTACTTGCCACATCCAGAGGCTAGGGCGCATCAATCTCGCTCGCGTCTAGTTCGAATCATCACTGTCATCCGAAATGTTCTCGTCTTTGCACCTGTTGCCTTAACTTGGGCAGCTGTCGGCCAGGCAACCACTGGTTTCTCAAAATATATTGATGAAAACGGCGCCGATGTAGTTAACTTCCTCGATTTTTGGCAGAACGGCTACGGAATCCTTGATGATAAGTGGAAGATTGGAGAAGTAGCGCGTCTCGACTTCTTAATGATTATGGTGGTAATCGTCCTGACTCTCTATGTATCTCAAGCTGGCCATACTGCAGAGAAGCTTCGCGATACCGAAGAGGCAGCCATGGATCGCGAACGTATCGCCTTAGCCCTTGAGATTCACGCTCAATTACACGATAAGCGCAAGATTACCAATGTAACGATGAACGCTACTCTCGCTGGTTCAATTTCGCGTTTGGTCAATGCCACCCATAACTTAGAAGATGCTTCAAAGGTGTTAGAGAAAGCCTCACGGAAAATT
>WLDZ01000106.1 GCA_009704515.1 Actinomycetota bacterium | reverse complement strand
TTCTTTGTTGCCATGGCGCGTATTCTGCCCTGTGATGTGGCTAAATACTGGTACCTACACGCGGACGGGCGCCAACGATTGCAACACAGTGCGCAGCCACCTTAGCTCCTTGCTCCAGACTTTCTTTCATATTTGAAGTTAAGGCATAGTGAGCGATAAATCCAGCTGCAAATGAATCTCCCGCACCTGTTGTATCAACAACATTGGCAGGCAAGGCGGCGATCGATATGACTGATGAACCGCGCACACATCCGATAGCGCCAGCGGCACCTCTTTTTATTACTGCAACTGGGCAATCTTGATTTAAAAGTTCGAGAGCTTTCTCTATATTGGACTCTCCAGTTAGATACATCGCTTCTTCTTCATTGAGCAAAAGAACATCCATCATGGCAATCCATGATTTCACTTCTGCAAGATTGGCTTGCATCATTCCGCCGACAGATGCTGGGTCAAAATAAACTGGAATACCTGCGCCGCGAATTTTTGTAATCATCTCTAAGACTCCGGTGCGAGATAGCGGATCTAGGGGAGAGTAACCAGAGAGGTATACGGCGTTAACGCCATCGAGATTAGGTAGATCGCTCAATGTTAGCCCTGAGTTAGCGCCATTATCAGGAAACATAGTGCGCTCACCGGTTGGGTCAACAAGGACTACAACAACGCCAGAATGCGCACCTTCGACCATCAAATTCTTATGTCGCACACCAAGTGCATCGAATTCGCTGACTAGAGCCGAGCCAGCCGAATCGTTGCCAACATGAGCAACTATCGTGGCTTGGGCATCTGTGCGCGTCAGCCATGATGCAACGTTTCCTGCGGCTCCTCCACCATGGGTTGAAATTTTGGCAGGTGTATCGCTACCGTAATTTATTTTATTTGGCACAACCGCAATCTCAGTAATGACATCGAGCATGACATCGCCAATGCAGAGTACGTGAATGCTCATTTAAGCTTTCTTGGAAACCGCTACTGCGATATCTGCAGCAAGAGCCGAATTAGATTTAATAATCTCAATATTGACCTTTAATGACTCACCGTTTGATGCAGTATGAAAATGCTCAAGTAAATATGGTGTGACATATTTTCCAGTGATTCCGTTCATGGCCGCACCCTCTAGGCCACTCTTTAGAATTGCATCATGGCGCACACGATTCATCTCTTGAACGACAGGATTAGCAACAATGAGGGCGCTTTCATTTGTATTAAGTGCAACGCGTTGCGCGATAATCGAAGCTATCTCAGCAGCGCTATCAACTCGGTGCTCGATAGTAAATCCTGAATCAGTGAGGTAGAAGCCAGGAAACGCTGTCGTTTTATAACCGACGAGCCCAATTGCTAAAGTTTCAAGGCGTTCAAGAGTTGCGCCCACATCAAGAATCGATTTAACTCCAGCGCAGACGACGGTGATATCAAGACCAGAGAGAGCAGTGAGATCGGCAGATTCATCGAAAGATTCATTAGCGCCGCGATGGACTCCACCCAAACCACCAGTAGCAAAAACATGAATCCCAGCAAGAACAGCTAAATGTGCAGTTGCGGCAACCGTGGTCGCAGCCGACTTCCCTGTCGCTGCAATAACGGCTAAGTCGCGACTTGATGCCTTAGCAATATCATCACGGTTTGCAATCTCTACCAATTGCTCATCGGTGAGACCGATATGAACAACCCCATCAAGAATTGCAATTGTTGCAGGAACTGCGCCATGGGCGCGAACAATCTCTTCAACCTCTCGCGCTACCTCTAAATTGGAAGGACGCGGTAATCCATGGCTAATAATGGTTGATTCGAGAGCCACGATAGGTTGACCGCTTTTAAGAGCCTGGGCAACTTCTGGGGAAGTATGTAACTTAGTTTCGGACATAGTGAGAACAATACTCGTGAGAAGATTTGTCCGTGCACTTATCGCAAATCATGCCTTCTATCTTCGCTGGACTTGGCCTAGCGGATGCGCAAGATTTTGCTGGATATGGCGAAAGTCCTTTAGGGCGTGAGATCCTCTTTTTAATTGATGGTTTTGGCGCCGATGTTCTTGCGCAATATGGCGAACATGCACCGACCCTCGCTGCAATTTCATCTACTCAGATTGTCGTAACATCATTTCCTTCAACTACATCGACCAGTTTGGCAACACTTACAACAGGCGTGATGCCAGGTGCACACGGAATGATGGGTTACACGGTGCGAGTGCCGCGTAGCAGCGGGCGCGTACTTAACTCTCTAAAGTGGGATGAAAGAGTGGATCCCGAAATCTGGCAACCTGTTCCAACGCTTTTTCAACGCGGTGTGGCTTCAGGAATAACCGTTACACATGTGGCGGCAAAGCGCTACGAAGATACTGGTTTTACTCGCGCAGTATTTCGTGGTGCTCATTATCGCGGCGCCAATGTCACAAGCGATTTGATTAGCGAGACCCTGACCGCACTGGCTAAGAGTCCATCCTTTGTCTATCTCTATGTAAACGATCTTGATTCTGCAGGACATTCAGATGGCGTGGGCTCAGATAAATGGATTGCCGCGCTGTCGAGTATCGATGCCATGGTGGCGACTTTGCTGAGCAAGTTGCCTAAAGGAGTGCGTCTTTGGATTACAGCCGATCACGGCATGGTTAATGTCGGCGAGAAGATTGTGATGGGCGCAGATAACAACCTGCTAACAAATGTTGAAACGATCGCGGGCGAGCCTCGCATGAGACATCTCTACCTCACCGATAGTCAGAGCCAATCGATGAGCAGTGATTTGGTCTCGCTATGGAATTCTGAACTCGGCAGCAAAGTAAAGGTTTATTCGCGAGAAAGTGCTATTGCATCAGGGCTATTCGGAGAAAATGTGTCACTTGATGCAGCAGAGCGAATGGGTGATGTTATAGCCGTTGCGCAAGGAGATCTTGTATTACTTGATCCAGAACGGGCCGATAAAGAAGGTTCGATGGTTGGTCACCACGGTGGAGATTCTGAGATTGAATCTTCAGTTCCGCTTTTAACCTTGATTGCAGAATAGAAGCAAAATAGATTGCGACCATGAGACTCAAGTTAATCTCGGTATTACTCCTTACAGTTTCGATGGCCAGCTTTCATCATCCTGCCCCAGCAGCCCCGAAAATCCCTTCAGAGTGCCTTGCCTCCGGCTCGGGGATAAACAAGAAGATCCCGACCTCATTTGAGGAACTTATACTCAAGCGAAAGTGCATCTCATACGCAGCATGGAAAAATGTCTCCTCTTCGACTAGCGCCAGTTCGTCGAAACCGACCATAGAAGTTCTTATCGGTCCAAATACGAAACCGTTCTACCTGAATCCTGTAGTTGCGGTTCAAGCAATCAACAGCACTTTCTCAAACTCAATCTACACGGGAGATTCTCTTTACATTTATTTTAATTTTAAAGATTCGGCTTGGGCAAAGAGAACCGTTCAATCATTGTTGACAGCAGATGAATACGAGAATATTTCGAGGAATCAAGGTGACCGAGTCATTGAGAACGGTTGTGATGCAGTATCAAAGTCTTGTTTTGGAAGCCAAGCGATAACTTTAGTAACAGGAAAAGGCTTAGTACTCCTTGGTGTACCAAATTCTCTCAACAAAAATGACCCGACTGCTTCATATAGATTCAAGACAGGAATGCTTGAAGCGCATGAGCACCTTCACTTATTGCAAGACGCTGCCCTATTCGGTGAGGTTCATGGTGCTCAAATCTGGCCACCGAGATGGATTACCGAAGGTGGCGCTGAATATATTCAGAACGCTGTTATCCACAAGAATTCTTGGAGAAAATATCGAGATTATCGATTTTTGGGAGCAAGTGAGCTCTATCGCTTGAAATCCACTTACTCTGAAAAGTTCCTTATTGAATATCTGCAGGAAACGGTTATTGATGACGGTGGCTCAAAATACGACTCTTGGCTTTCTTATAATTTAGGCAGCCGATTCGTTGAAATCCTAGTTGCTCTCAAAGGACCCAACTCTCTTCTAGAGCTCAACTCAGAGATCGGAATGGGCATGAATTTTGCGCAGGCTTTTGAAAAAGTTTACGGAATCTCATGGAACAAAGCAGTACCGATTCTTGCAAAGGTAGTTTCAAGCGATATCGCCCAAAGGTCCTAACTATTCTTCTTCGCGATCTTCGCTCTTCTTATGGCCAAACATAATTTCATCCCATGAAGGAACCTTGGCGCGAGCTGTAACGCCATCTTCTGAATCAGCAGCGGTTGGAGTTTCACGAATCGAAACTAGTCGTGGAGTTTCAGCGCGT
>WLDZ01000105.1 GCA_009704515.1 Actinomycetota bacterium | reverse complement strand
TCCAAGAGCTCCGGTTGGTTTCCGAGTGCACCAACACCAATAAAGTTGACTCGGCCTTTATATTTCTCCGCGGAAGCAACAATATGTTCTGACTCATTCTGACAGATGGCACACCATGGAGCCCAGAACCAGATCACACTCGGAGTAGTACCGCGAAGAATCTTCGAGTTAAATGCTGTCCCCTCAACTGTTTTTGCAGTGAAGGTTAGCTTCTTAACATTGCTCTTCTTAGTGGCACTCACTGCAGCCGGTGCCAAGACTGCTCCGAGAACCAGTGAGAGAGCAGTTATAGATACTAGGAGATTGCGCTTCTTCATAGATTAACCGCCTACCTTGTCTAGTTTGAGTTTGATTCCTACCCATGCTCCAATAAAGGAGAAGAGGAAGAAGGTCCATCCTGAAAGCGCGAAAGCCTGTGTACCTGAAAGCAGGTTTCCGATGGTGCAACCAAGACTGGTAAATGATCCCCAACCAAGCAAGGTTCCACCTGCAAGAGATGAGAGAGTGCCACGAGTTGTGAGCGGTTGATACTTGAATCGGTTTCCAGAAATTGATGCTGCGAGTGCTGCAATAAAGAAACCGAGAATGAGCCAACCGTTATTTGTAATGGTCTCAACAGCTGCACCGATACAACCTGAAAGTCCTTCTAGCCCATTGAGTTCAGGGTAGAGGTTGTACTTATTTCCAATGCTCTGCGCGATGGTATTGAGCTGACGAGTTGTTCCCAATGGTTCGATGCGAAGGTATGCGGCTACACCGATAAGTCCAACAATTGTGCCGGTAAGCCATGGGCTCCAACGCTTCTTAATTAAGTTATGGCGAATTTCGCTCCACTCGATTTCATTGCCGCCATGGTGTTCACGCTCTTCAGGATCACTTTTCTTGATGAGCCAAATAATTGCCCCACCAATAACGAGTAATGAAATTGCGAGTGAGCCGGCATAGCCTAAGTAATTTGGAAGCCAAATTCTTGGCGCACCCTTAATTGAGTTCTCGTAGAGAAAGTTCCAAGTATTAAAAGAGAGGATAAATCCGATAATCACACCGATAAGTCCCGGAATCGCGCGGATATACCCTTGAGTTAATCTGAAGAATTGACCAGAGATACATGCACCAGCAAGGGCCATACCGATACCAAAGGCAAATGCACCAAGAACAAGTGCCAGGCTAATTGGACCTACGTGAGCTGAAGGAGGAAGTTGTTCACCATCTGGCTTAGGCAAGAAGATCCCAAAGACGATTGCATAACCGATACTTCCTACGGCAAGAGCAGTGAAGATTGAGATTAGCCCGTAGTTGCGGCGCTGGTTAATTGAATCTCTGAAGATACAGAAAATACAGAATCGGCCACGTTCAAATGCGATTCCTAGTGCTGTACCAATCAAAAGCGAGGTTGCGGCAGGGGTGCCGTACTTTTCGTTGCCTTCAAGAACCTGCGAAAGTACGAGCAGCCCAACAATGATTACACCGGCAATGGCGGTACGAATGGAGTCTGCGCGACTCCATTCGTACTTAGTCGAATTACTCAACTTGTTGCCTTTGCTGGGTTCGCGATCAAGTCAGTTGGTGCGCTTGCTGAGAACTCAAACCATGAACCGTCGTAGTTCTTAACATTCTTGTATCCCAGGATCTGAGTCAGAGCAAACCATGAAGCAGATGCGAGCAAGCCTGTACCGCAGTAAAGGATCACTGGAGTATCTGCTGTGACACCGACAGCTGCGTAGGCTGCCTTGATATCTGCAACAGATTTAAATGTTCCATTTGTATTGAGAATGCTTGCTGTTGGAATGCTCTTGGCAGAGGCAATATGACCAGCCTTTGCAGCGTTTCCGAGCCCAGTGCTTGTGTTGGTACCAGCAAAGCTTGCATCATCGCGGGTATCAACAATTACTGCACGATTCTTGGCTTTGCTTTGTGCATTGGCGATAACTTCTTCAATAGTTGCACGGAGCTTCTTGGATGCAGCAGTTGTTACATATGTTCCACGTGTCTTCTTAGCTGGGATTGCAAGCGTTGTTGCACCACCCGCAGCAGTCCATGCGGCAAGACCGCCATCAAGGATACGAACATCAGGAACACCGTAAAGATTGAAGACCCAAGCTCCCCAGGTTGCCTTTAGGTTAGAGCGACCTTCGTGGTAGAGAACAACAGTCGAATCCTTTGAGATACCGAAATCACGAGCAGCTGAGAAGAAATTGCTGCGTGTAACGACACCGTTCTTTAGCTTTGACTCACTGGAGTTTGCAAGCTGTGTTTTCCAGTCGATGAATTGCGCGCCTTCGATGTGGCTACGCGCATAGACAGAGCGATCATTGTCACCCACATGGATAAGAACAAGGTTTGGATCCTTGATGTTCTCTGTAAGCCACTTAGCGGTTACAAGAGCCTTTGGCGTTGATGGAGTTACTGCACTTGCCGGCGCTACGAAAGCTACCGAACCAAGTGAGAGCGTAACTACTGTTGCGATAATTCTTTTTAACATGATTCTCCCTAGATAATTGATTTAAACAAATTGGATTTAGAAATAATGAATAGAAAAGTGGATTGGTTGACCCTGCGACTTAAACAGAGGTTGGCATTAACAGAGAGATGAGGTGTTGCTAGCGCGACAGTAATCAACTGTTCTGCGCTTTGTAAAAAGTATCCCCGTGCTTTGCATGGCCGTAGATTATTAGGGTCTTTTGCAAATCACAACACGAGAGAAAACTGCAGTTGCAATGTATTTGCACTTACACAAATGACAGATGAATTTCAGAGATCCATCTGTGTTCCGAGCGTAATTACACGGGTTTCAGGCAATCCAAAGTAGCTAGAGGCTCTCGCTGAGTTTCTATGAAGTATCCCGAATGTCTTCTCGGTCAGGCCCTTTAATGACCCTTCAGATGATTCGGTGAACTTTCTATCGGCGAGATAGTAAGTACATTCTGCTTCGTCTTCAGCGCTCATCACATTCTCAATAATTGATTGTTGAATGTTTACATCCTGCTTAAAACCAACCCAAACATAGAGCTGGCGCACGCGAGAGTTAACCTCTTTGAGGATTGGCTTGGCTGTAACTACTGGCACATCACCTTGGATAACACTGACGATGAGAATGTCTTTCGGGCAAGAGTGAAGATTATTTAACTGGGCCGCCAGCGCCTGCGGGACCTTTGTGGCCGAAGTTGAGAGATAGATACCTGTATCGGGAATGATGGAAATCGACCCTGACTCAATGAGCGTTTCTACCTCATCCCACGACATATTCTGCTCGCTCACTGCACTTTCTAGGGCGCTCTGTCCTTTACGCCAAACCCACATTAGATAGGTAATAACGAAACCGATGAGCAACGGTACCCATGCACCTTTGAAAATCTTAGTAACGGTGGCTAGGAAGAACGATAAATCTATGAAGATCAAAACAGGAATGATGAGATAAACCAACTTCTTATTCCACTTAAACTTCTCTGCAGCTATATAACCAAAGGCAATAGTGGTCATTAACATAGTCGCTGATATCGCAAACGAATAAGCGTTAGCAAGCGCACTCGACGATTTAAAGTTTACGACCAGAAAGACTGATCCGAGGCCAATAATCAAGTTAATTGCCGGTACATAAATTTGTCCAATAACGGTACTGCTTGTGTGAATTATCTTCAGGCGAGGCAGTAAACCAAGACGAACCGCTTGACGTGAAAGCGAGGCAACGCCAGTGATCAGAGCTTGTGAAGCGATGATGGTTGCAAGCGTTGCAAGTACTACCAAATAAATACGAACCCCATCATTGGGGGCTAAGGCGAAGAATAAACTTTCTTTAGCTTCTGGGTTTTCTAGGGCAACAACAGCCTGTCCTAAGTAGTTAATTACCAGAGCAGGGGCGACGATAAAGAACCATCCGATACGGATTGGGCGCTTACCAAAGTGCCCTAGATCAGCGTAGAGCGCCTCTGCACCTGTAACTGCCAGGATTACTGAGGAGAGAATGATGAAGGTATGAAAGCCATGGTGAACGACATAATCAATGGCATAGGTTGGTAGCAGGGCCTCGATTACTTCTGGACGTTCTGCAACCTTAATAAATCCCAGATAACCCAAGGTGGCAAACCAGAGCAGAATTATCGGACCAAAAATTTTGCCAATCGTATTGCTGCCCTTGTATTGAAAGGCGAAGAGTGCAACCAGAATTGCAACAGTAATAGGTACTGTCCATTCAGCAAATGCGGGATTGAGGGTTTTCAGACCTTCAGTAGCTGATAAAACAGAGATTGCCGGCGTTAACATTCCATCG
>WLDZ01000104.1 GCA_009704515.1 Actinomycetota bacterium | reverse complement strand
TTCATGGTTTATCCATTCATGTGAAGTGATGTGGGTGCGTAAATATACAGTGCGTAAATATATAAGGGATAGCGAATATTTTTAAGATGAGATTAGAGAAAATAAAAGATGAGTGGGCCCAGACAGGCTCGAACTGTCGACCCACGGATTAAAAGTCCGTTGCTCTACCGACTGAGCTATAGGCCCCAAATGCACCCAAAGGTGCTGGCGAAGCTTATCGGAAAATCATGGAGTTATTTTCCGAGCTAGGTAAGCTGACTAACGCCCCTGCGATGCTCGCATTAACCGATCGCGGATTGCAATAGCGATATCGACACCTTCTGGTTGAACTACAACGACCAGTTCAATTTCCTGAGCATCTGCCTCTCGAAGTGCTCCATAAAGCTGACGTGCGAAATCTTCATTATCGACAGGGGCTGCTAATCGGATCGCACCTTCGGGTGTTGGGTAACTCTTAATTGCGATGTATCCATCACCTGGGCGAGCATGGCCATCAAGAAGTATCTGCGCTGATGGGGCATAGTGATTTTCAAGTGAACCACTTACCCGAATCACTTCATCACGATCTTCTATCTTCAACCCAGTAACTTTCTCAATCATTTCAATTGTGATTGCCCCAGGGCGCAAAATTCGCGGAGCAGATGCCGTGCAATCAATGATTGTAGATTCAAGGCCGACTGATGATGGACCGCCATCTAGAATCACATCGTCGGCGCCCAAGAAATCACCTAGCTCTTCTTGTACAGCCGAAGCAGTTGTTGGTGATACTTGTCCAAAACGATTAGCACTTGGCGCAGCCAATCCTTTACCGCCAATTTTTTTGAATTCTTGTAGGAGAGCGAGCGCAAGTGTGTGATCAGGAACGCGCAGACCAACTGTGGATTGCCCGCCAGTAATGAAATCTTTTGCAAGTTCTGTGCGGGGCAAAATCAATGTCATTGGTCCGGGCCAAAATGCACGTGCTAAATCAATGGCGTAATCAGGGATCTCCGATGCCCAATCAGTGACATCTTGCATATCCGCTAAATGAACAATCAGCGGATGATCCGCTGGACGACCTTTCACGCTATAGATACGCGCAACTGCTGCTGCATTTGTTGCATCAGCACCCAGTCCATAGACCGTCTCTGTAGGGAAGGCGACCAGGGCTCCGCTCTTCAAATCTTGCGCAGCCCGCGCTAGTGCATCTGCGGTGCAGAAAGATATGAATTGACCCTGGCTCATATCGCCAATTATCCCTGGTTTTTGCGAGAAGATGACCATGTGAGTATCAAGGTAATGCAGATTATCGCCCGAATGAATGTGGGTGGTCCTGCCGTCATCGTCGCAGATCTAATGCGTGGGCTTGATCCTGCGCGATATAACCAAGAATTGATTACTGGCTTCTGCGATGAGAACGAGGCAGATTATCTTGAGACTGTCGCCACTGATATCACCGTCACTCGAATTGCAGGCCTTGGTCGTTCGATTTCACCATTGGCAGATTTTCGGGCGTTTGTTTCGTTAATTATAAAAATCAAAAAAGAGAAGCCGGATGTAATTCATACCCACACTGCCAAGGCAGGAGTATTGGGGCGTCTTGCAGCAATGCTCGCTGGAAGTAAAGCGCTACGAGTCCATACATTTCATGGCCATCTTCTGCATGGATATTTTGCGGGTTGGAAAATTAAGTTAGTTGTTGCGATTGAAAAATACTTGGCAAAACATACAGATTATTTACTCGCTGTTGGAAATCAAGTTCGCCTTGATCTCCTTGCTGTCGGAATCGGAAAAGAGAGTCAGTATCGAACCTTTTTTCCTGGGCTACCAAAACCGCCTACCTTTGATAAGTCCGCTGAGAGAGCAAAGCTTGATCTTTCGCCAGAGAAGATTTACTGCACATTTGTCGGTCGGCTTACACAGATTAAACGCCCAGATAGATTGCTAGATATTGCCTCACTAACAGCTAAAAGCCACCCAAACCTTCATTTCTTAATTGCTGGTGAAGGTGAACTCTTTAACTCTTCGAAAGCGCGGGCCGTTGCAGAGAATTTGCCATTTACTTTCTTGGGGTGGCGCAGTGATATTGCACAATTGTTTGCCGCAAGTGATATTGCGATATTAACAAGTGATAACGAAGGAATTCCGCTTACTTTAATTCAAGCTGCACAAGCAGGACTTGCGATTGTTGCACCAAAGGTAGGCTCTATAGCCGATATTGTTCTTGATGGAAAAACAGGAGCACTAACGAGGCCTGACTCTGCAGAAATGGCTATATCCCTTGGAAAATTAGTTGATAGCGCTGCGTTAAGAAGACAGTATGGTGACGCTGGAAAAATTCATGCGGATCAAAGTTTCTCACTGGCAAAGTCACTCAATGACCACGGCTTGCTTTATGACTTTTCTCAGCTTAAGTAGGACATAATCTGCCCATGAAACCTTCAACTATCAAAAGAACAATCCTTGCAGCAACCCCACTAGCAATAATTGCTCTGATTGCAGTACCACTCACCGCGCAAGGTGCGACTGCGACAACAGCAGGCCCGCGTCATATCACTGTGAACGCTGAAGGAACGGTCAAGGTTGTCCCAGATGCTGTTCGCATCAATGCAACGGTTTCGGTGATTTCATCCACCAGCAAGGCTGCTCTAGCTGAGGTCGCGACAACTGCAACTGCTCTACGCGCTGCGCTTAAAGCAGCAGGCATAGCCACAAAAGAGATTGCCTCACAGACAGTTACTGTCTATCCCGAATACAACTACACCAACGATAAAGGTTCGATTCTTGTGGGATACCGCGGATCACAGAGCTTTACTATCATCGTTCGTAATGCCGCCAATGCTGGCACTGTTGTTGACGCAATCGTTGCTGCTAGCGGAGATAACCTCCAGGTAAATGGTGTTACTCCATTTGTGCTTGATGCTTCAGCAGCAACAGAGTCTGCTCGCGCTGTTGCAGTGAAGAACGCGCGTACCAAGGCAAATTCATATGCGAAGTTGCTAGGTGTAAAGCTTGGAAAAATCACTTACCTTGTAGAGAATGGAAGTCCTTCAATTACGGCTCCAACATACGACATGCCGATGCTGGCAAAATCTGAAGCTGCGGCAACTGTGGTTGATCTGGGTCAGCAAGATGTAATTGTTACTGTCACAGTGCGTTGGGCGCTCTAAACGATGCAAGAAGGCGCACAGCGCCTGAAAAAGGTTCTTAGCTCACTTGAAAGTGAGGGTCTGCTCAGTAGTGAGCAGACCAACCTTGTCCATACTCGATTCGAATCTCTAGAGGGTTCTGATTCGCGAAAAAGTATATTCGCTGAAATTGCCGCTTATTTAGGTGGGGCATTTGTTTCAATTGCCACGCTCTTCCTTGTTGCAAACATCTGGGATGAGGCGCCACGAGCAGTTCGGGTAGGTGCACTCACAGCGCTTGCAATCGCCTTATTTGTTATCGCCACTTTGTTGGGCAATGTGACTGCAATGCGATTGAGATTAACCAGCGTTCTCTCACTTGGATCAGCAATTGCAGCAACCGCAGCTACAGGTTTTGCATTTGATTTTGATGGTGCACCTTCGTTGCCACTATCGGTTGGAACTGTTATCTCACTTTATGCCTTTATAAAATATAAGCACGAGATTTTGCATGTGGGAACATACGGTTATCTCTTTATTACCGGCCTCATGATTTTAGGTTCAATTACAAGTATTGAGCCAGAAGATAGCGTTGTTTATCCGCTCTACTGGATTATTCTGGCGAGCATCTGGATGTATCTCTCATGGTCTCGCATGATCAATCAGACTCTTGGATATCTCATCTCTGCAGCAACTTATTTTCTTGCGACTCAATTTCTATTTATCTCCGATGAGAGGTTCTTCTCTTATCTTGCAACAATGGTAATTGCGCCTTTATTAGCGTGGATTTTTCTACAAGATCGGCGCTGGCCTCTTTTACTTGGTGCAGTTCTCACTACGACATTTACAACTGGTGAGTTTGTTGCTGCCACATTAGGCGGTTCGCTAGGGGCGCTTCTAGGCTTGTTAGCAGCTGGAATTGCTCTCATTACGACCTCAATGGTTGCAATTCGTAAGTCTCGCTAGTCTCCCCAATCACGAGATAAGCAGGAAAAGCGAGTTTGGAGCATGGGAGCGAAGAAGGTATTCTTACCCAGCCTCATACGTCCCCATCGTCTAGGGGCCTAGGACATCGCCCTTTCACGGCGGTAACACGGGTTCGAATCCCGTTGGGGGCACGTAAGGCGCTTCATCAGAGTAAAGCAGTTCAGTAGTAACGGCTTTGATTTATCAAGGCCCGGTAGCGCAGTTGGTTAGCGCGCCGCCCTGTCACGGCGGAGGTCGCGGGTTCAAGTCCCGTCCGGGTCGC
>WLDZ01000103.1 GCA_009704515.1 Actinomycetota bacterium | reverse complement strand
GTGTACTCACCAATTCCAGGAAGTTTGCGTAGCTCTGATTCTGTACGCGGCAGCTGATTATTTAATTCTGTCGAGAGAATCTTTGCGCATTGATGCAGTCGAAGAGCTCTGCGTGGATAACCAAGACGACCCCAAGCTGTAATAACTTCTGCCGGAGTAGCTTTTGCTAATTCGGCAGGACTAGGCCATCGCTTCATCCACTCTTCATAAACTGGCAATACACGCTGCACTGGAGTCTGTTGCAACATAATCTCTGAGACCAAGACACCCCACGCGTCACTTTTGCGCCAAGGCAAATCTCGCTTATTCTCTTTAAACCAGGTAGTGATTTCTTTCTCGTACATTATTCACCGTTGATTTTTACACGAGTGAGAGCTTGATCCAATCGACCAACCTCAACAATCTCCATCCCTGCAATCACAACATCAGAACCCAGCGGCACTAGTGCCCTCTTAAAACCTAAGCGATGTGCTTCTGCAAGGCGACGTGAAACCCCACTCACTTTACGAATCTCTCCTGCTAAACCAACTTCACCGATTGCAACTAGGTCTGACGGCAGCGCCAATCCTTTAGCAGCAGATGCCACAGCAAGTGCTAAGGCGAGATCTGCAGCAGGTTCAGACATCTTCATTCCGCCAACAGTTGCTGCGTAGACATCTCGCCCTCCCACTTTTACATGAGCGCGAAGTTCAAGCACTGCTAAAGTCATTGAAGTACGGGCGGAATCAAGGCCACTTGTAACCCGGCGGGCATTTCCGAAATCATTTTCACGCCCAGCGCTAACCAGCGCTTGAATCTCTGCCAACAATGGGCGACGACCTTCTAGAGTGACAGTTACACAGGTTCCTGGGACTGGCTCTGCGTGACGAGAGGTAAAGAGACCTGTCGGATCTAAAACACTCTCAATCCCAGTATCACTTAGGTCAAAGCAACCAACTTCATCGCTGGCACCAAATCGGTTTTTGATTGCACGGATTAAGCGAAGGCGAGAATGACGCTCACCTTCGAATTGCAGAACCACATCAACAATGTGCTCGAGAAGTCGAGGGCCAGCGATTGATCCATCTTTTGTTACATGGCCAACCAATAGAAGAGTTATATCGCGATCTTTGCAGATTCGAATCAGCGCACCAGCGACTTCTCGTACTTGCGTGACTCCACCTGGGGTTCCTTCGGCAGTCGAGGAACCAATGGTTTGAATTGAATCGATTATCAATAACTCTGGCTTCACAGTATCGATATGTGAAATAACTGCACCTAAATCTGTCTCAGAAGCTAAAAAGAGATTGGGATCGATTGCTTTGATTCGCTCGGCACGCAAACGTACTTGTGACGCAGATTCTTCACCGCTGACATAGAGAACAGGAATTGATTTGCGGGCACTTTCAGCTGCAACAGAGAGAAGAAGAGTTGACTTACCAACACCTGGTTCACCAGCTAGCAATATTGCAGCACCTGGAACAAGTCCACCACCAAGAACGCGATCGAGTTCTGTTACTCCAGTTGGCCGCGCATGTGCAGCTGAGAGATCTACATCTCCGATAGCCAGTGCTTTTGCTGAAATTGGTCCAGCTTGTAAAGATAACTTCTTTGGTGCACCAAGTTCTTCGACGCTACCCCATGCCTGGCACTCGCCACAGCGACCAACCCATTTTTGGGAGGTCCAACCGCATTCGTTACAGCGGAATGGATCTTTCTCTACCTTGGCCATAATGCAAGGTTACTTTGCGGCACCAAGTGTTGCTGGATGCTGAATAACATAGAGTGGCAGAGAGCGTGATTGAGCTAATTTGATACCTTCAAGACGGCGATCGCAATGCTCGGCAAGAATGGCATAGGCCTCTTCTCCCATTAACTTAAGGAGCTCAGCTTTATTGGAGATGTAAACCGGTTCTTTCCCGACATGTGCTTCGGTATTGCTTGTGCAGTACCAATCGAAATCTTCACCACCATCTCCCCAGGCAAGTCTTTCGTATTCGCCCAAAACAATAATTGAGTATTCGCGTTCGCCGACTTCGCGAGTTTCGTAGCTGCGACGTAATGGAAGTTGCCAGCAAACATCTGGCTTCGTATCCGAAAAGTGCATATCGCGTTTCTGTGCAAGGTGGTGAAGTACGCATCCGTATGATCCAGTAAATCCTGGAGCCTCATGACCTTTACGATTGAGGAAGATACAAGCGTCATCAACGGTGCGCGTTTTACGTTCATCATCTTCGTCAGTATCAGTAATTCTTAACTTTCCACCAGCTTTTTTCGGTCTAGCCTCTTGATAGAACTGCCACATATCTGGAGTAAGGAATTCAGCAGCGCGAAGTGTGCGTTCTTCATCAGCCGCATCTGAATACATAGCGCCTTCTGTACAGCAACCGTCATTTGGTCGATTGGCAAAAACTCCCTTGCAACCATCACCATATATGCAGGTCCAATTAGAGGTAAGCCAAGTGAGATCACACTTATAAATCTCATCTTCACTATTGGGGACTGCAAACTCAATCCAGTCGCGTGCGAAACCTGCTTTAACCTCGGACATAGTGGGTGAGCCTACGCGTACTCTTAGCCCATGGCTAATCATGTTGGAGTAATCGGTGCCGGAGTAATGGGAGAGGCGCTCATTGCTGCCCTTATTCGCAGTGGAGTAAATACAACCGATATCTCTTTCACTGAAAAGCGAGTTGAGCGAGCTAAAGAGCTTGAAGAGCGATATGCGATCTCACATCTATCGCTACACGAACTGCTTGCAAAGGCATCAACCATTCTGCTTGTCGTTAAACCTCAAGATATGCAGGCAACGCTACGAGAGATGGCTGGTCATTGTGACGAAAAGGCCTTACTAATCTCCTTTGCGGCTGGTAAAACAATTAAATCTATAGCTGATGAGTTAGAGGGAAATCACCCAATTGTGAGAGTGATGCCAAATACCCCAGCTCTTATTGGGCTAGGAGCTTCAGGCTATTCATTTGGTCCCGGTGTAGATGAAGCACAGAAGAGCTTTCTACGAACTTTCCTTGCAGCTACAGGTATTGCAATTGAGGTTCCAGAAAATCTGCAGGATGCCGTGACCGCAACGAGTGGATCAGGGCCAGCATATTTCTTCGCTTTCGTTGAGGCGATGGTCGATGGAGCGGTTGCACTTGGTTTAGCAAGAGAAGATGCAACACAACTAACGATTCAGACAATAACTGGAGCAGCTGCACTCCTTAGCCAATCAGGAGATTCACCGAAAACTCTACGAGAGAAAGTGACAAGCCCTAACGGCACAACGGCAGCTGCGCTGGCATCCTTCTCGCAATCAGAATTATCAGAGACGGTAGCTAAGGCGATGCAAGCTGCGGCTAAAAGATCCCAAGAGCTTGGATAAGATGAAAAGAAGTAAGTATGTAGTCACAATTGCGGTTACTTTATTTTTGTTGAGCTCAAGTACTTCTTTTGCAGCCCCCAAGAAGATTGCTCTTCAAACTGGTTCTGTTCTACCCGCTCCGATAGGGGCAGAGAGCTTTTTGCAATCAGGCAAGAACTCAATTTTCCTTAGCAACACCATGAATCAAACTTTAGATGTTTCACTCCAAGCTATTGATATAACAGGCACAATCGCTTGGGAACGCGTTATTGATTCAGGGAACAACGAAGTTGCTTCTGCTTTCGCTTTAGATTCTCTGGGTAATATTTGGATTGCCGGAAATTCCGCCCCATTAATGGTGGTAGAAAGCTCAACTCCCTTAGTTGGAATCGATAATCCAGATGATGTGAGCTTAGAAGATATCAATGAAATTCGCGCAGATTTAAATCAGATGACTATCTGGAATGTAGCGCCAACAGGTGAACTGCTTGCAACTTACGTATACCCGATGGTTAAAGTACCGACAATCTCCGCGCTTTCTGCAACAACTGCAGGACTTTCGATTGTTGGATCGATGGATTCAAAGCCATTTTTAATGAGTATGAGTAGTACTGGAACTTTCTCAAAAGTGATAAGTATCGGAACCGCAAAAACAATCATAAATTCTGTAGTAAGACAGAGTGATGGCTCATCATTTCTTTTTGGTTCTAGCTCAGAGACACTAGGTGGCAAGAAAGTCGCTGGAAAACGCGATGGCGTTCTCATCAAGGTATCTAAGAGCGGTGCAATAACAACAGTTGTTCGAAGCTCGGCCAATAGCGCAGTGCGCAGTTGGAACTCTGCTACCGCAGGTAATTTGTTAAGTGGTCATGTAATTGCAGGTAAATCCAGTGAAGTAGCAATTACAAAATTTACTACCAACTTTGTACCAAGCTGGACGGCTCGATATCCAGGAACAGGTTCTTCAATTGTAGCTAGCGGTGGCGCTAACTCTTATCTAGCCTTTACAACTCGATCAGCAATACCTGGCATTAATCTTTGGAAGCCAACCACCCCTTCTCTTCTCGTTCTCACTTTTGATGGCAAAGGAGCAGTAAAGGCGGCACATGCATTTCCAGGGTTAGTCACGCCG
>WLDZ01000102.1 GCA_009704515.1 Actinomycetota bacterium | reverse complement strand
TGCTGTGAATAATAAGCATTAATCTGGCGAGCACGCTTTGCCGCATAGAGCACGAGTGCATACTTTGATCCGCTCTTATCGAGAAGTTCATCGATTGGTGGATGGGTGATGCCGTCTACATGTCCGCTCATTGGTACTCCTTATAACATTTGTGCTTCTAGATAAAAGCCTTACGAAGAAGCCAATCTTATCAGGGTTCGAAGGACGTCTTCCACACGCTCATTAATGATCACGGTATCGAAGAGTGAAGCAGCCGCTAGCTCTTCCTGGGCTAGTGCCAAACGGGCGGCCCTACGCTCAGGTGAGTCGGTTCCTCGTGCCTCAAGCCGCGCCACCAGCTCTTCCCATGAGGGAGGTTCAAGGAAAACTAATTTCGCTTCAGGGGCCTTAGATCTGACAATTTGTGCGCCTGCTAGCTCAATCTCTAGCAGCACATGAAGGCCCTTATCACGCGCTTCTTCAACAGCTGCGGTCGGAGTCCCGTATCGATTACCTGCAAATTCAGCCCATTCTAAGAAGAGTCCATCGCGAATGGCAATATCGAACTCTTCATTTGAGTAAAAGAAATAATCTCTTCCTTCGACTTCATTAAATCTCGGAGATCTTGTCGTCGCGGAGACGCTCACCCAAAAACCTGGAACTTCACGGAGCGCTTTTGCAACGGTGCTCTTACCAACTCCGCCCGGTCCTGATAGAACTAACAATGAACCTCGATTGCTTAAAGAAGGTTTCTTGAAATGTTCTAGTAGCGCACTTCTTTGTTTCTTTCCTAGACCTTGAACACGTCGTGTCAGAGAGATCTCGGACTTCCTCATCAAATTTTCTACTCTCACTTTTCCATAGCCAGGTAGAGATTCAAGCAAATCCTTCACCCTCATCCGCGCGAGGGTTGGTTCTGAGTCGCAGATTGTGAGAAATTCCCCGAAAGAGAGCTCCCCTGAATTAATAAGGGCTTTGTACTTAGCTCGTACGCGTCGAGATTCCTTCGAGAGTTCAAGCGCTTTTCGTCGATCCTCAAGTGACATCTCAGGAGGGCGGGACATGAATGTATCTTACAACCACAAAATCCATTTTCGGATTCGAACTTCTAATTCCAACTTCGGATTCCAGCTTCATATCATTGGGACAAGTCTGCGAATATCTTTCTTGCGGCATCACGCATAGCTTCTGGGCCTTGATTCCATGCTCCCGTTATCGGGCGACCAATTACTACAAAGTCTGCACCCTCATGTATCGCAGCTTGAGGCGTCATTGTTCTCTTCTGATCATCCTGACCCTCTGTCCCCGAAGGTCGAACTCCCGGAGTAATGATTTTGACATCCGAAGCGACAACAGCCCTAATAGCTGCGATCTCAAGAGGGGAACAGACAATTGCTTGAGCACCTGCCGAAGTAGCGAGTTCAGCTAGAGCGACCGCACTCTCCAGTGCTGGGTTTGCAAAACCTATTCTAAAAAGTTCATCTTCTGAGAGCGAAGTTAAAATCGTTACCGCAGTTATTCCAACATGTGGTGCCGCTTTTACGGCTGCTGAGACCATTTCACTTCCTCCGCTGGCATGAACGGTAAGAAATCTCGGGTTGAGGGAAGCAACAGATGCTGTCGCGGAAGATACGGTTTTTGGAATGTCATGCAATTTTAGATCTAGGAAAATATCTACCCCAAACTCGTTAGAGATCGAGCGAACTCCATCGGCTCCAAATGTGAGATAGAACTCCAGCCCGAGTTTAAAGACATCAATGCTTTCGCGCGTGGCATCTATCCAGCGCTTGGCTGCATCTAGCGAGTTTGTGTCAACGGCAAGAATGATTGGTGAGCTCATCTTTTCAACCACGGTGTGCATATCCAATCGCTTGTTGGACAGATGTAAACCCGCGGGCCTGTAATAGTTGTGCTAATTCCCTTTGGATTGAAATTATCGCAGTCGGATTTCCGAAACTCGCAGTACCAACCGATACTCCCGATGCTCCAGCAAGAATTAACTCAAGTGCATCACGCCCAGAAGCAACACCACCCATACCGAGAATAGGAACGTTAGGAAGTGCACTATGCACTTGGTAAATCGAACGTACTGCGATTGGTCGAATCGCTGGTCCAGAGAGACCACCAGTCTTGCCGCCGAGGTGTGGTTTCATCGTATCCAGATTGATCACCATCCCCAGTACCGTATTGATGAGCGCTAGCGCATCCGCGCCTGAATTAACTACGCCTTCAGCTATTTTTGCGATGTCGGTTACGTCAGGTGTCAATTTCGCAATGATAGGTATCTCGCCACCAATTACTTTGCGAACCGAATCAATCACTCGACACGAAGCATCTGAATCAGCGGCAAAAACTAGGCCGCGATTTTCAACATTAGGACAGGAGATATTCACTTCAATCGCACTAATCCCAGATGATGCTCGCAATTTTCTTGCAAGCACACCGTATTCGTCAGAAGTTTCACCTGCGATGGAGACAATTACTCGAGACCCTTGTGAGATAAGCCAAGGAAGATCATGAGCAAGGAATGCATCGATTCCGGGACCCTGTAAACCGATTGAGTTGAGCATGCCGGATGGAGTCTCCGCCATTCGGGGTGTTGCCCTGCCATGGCGCGGTTTGGTCATTACCGACTTTGTAACAACTGCGCCTATATCTTTTAGGGGGAAGAACTGCGCCAATTCTTTACCACTACTCGCACATCCACTTGCCGTGAAGATGGGCGTGGGAAACCAAGCGTCTCCTATCGTTGTAGATAAATCAATTGGTGTATTCATTTAGAACTCCGCCGGATTCTTACCAACTAAATCCCAACAAACTGTAGAGCCATCCATTACTGGGCCATCGATACAAGAGCGTTTCATTGAGATCACGCCGGCAGAATCTTTGACTGGAAGAACGCATGTCATGCAAATTCCCACACCACATGCCATTGCTTCTTCAACCGCACATTGATGAATCACATCGCTTGCCTCTGCTATCTCCGTAATCGCACGCAACATAGGCATCGGTCCACATGAATAAATCACATCGATTGCTCTTTCGGAAATGATGTCTGATAGCCGAGAGGTAACTCTGCCCTTCTCCCCCATTGATCCATCTTCGGTAAAAATCTGTAGCGAATTGACTGAGCGCTTACCCTCCATAGGTGCATAAATCTTCTCGCCGACGCTGGCGCCCAACAACATATCGGTTCGGCAACCTCGACTCTTAAGCACTTCAGCAAGTCCAAAAAGTGGAGCCGAACCATAGCCCCCTCCGATGAGCAGAGCATTTACTGGCTCAGTAGGAATACCAAAAGCAGTACCAAGAGGTGTGACTACATCAAGTTCAATTCCTTCACTTTGGGAAGCTAACCAACGGGAACCGCCGCCATGGGGTGCGACGATCAATTCGATTGTTCCACCGTACTGTGCGCTCTCGGAGATTCTCGAAATTGCAAATGCTCGGCGAAGAATCATGCGGCTTGAATCACCACCAACAGATATGGCGATGAAATTTCCTGGGCGACAATTTTTCACATGTTCACCCACGCCAAGAATTATCTGGTGATATGAACCGACCCTTTTATTTGCAATGATGGGAGCGAAGAACTGAGCTGCTGACTTATTGATAGTACTCATGCGAGCCATTCCTGTAGCGAAGCAAGATCCAGTTCGCCATCACGCAAAGACCTAATTCCAGCTACAGCAGCGCTAAAGCCTGGAGTAGTTGTGATGATAGGGATACTCCGCTGTACGGCTGCAGTTCTGATAGCCCATCCATCTGCACGGGTACCACGCCCTACCGGCGTATTTATAACAAGATCTATTTCACCAGAGTTGAGAATTTCTACGATAGTTCTCTCGCCGAACTCACCTGAACCATCAGAATGCTTTCGTACAAGAGCGGTTTTAACCTGGTGTGAATCTAGAAAGGAAGCTGTTCCAGCGGTTGCAAAAAGCTGGAAGCCCATCTCCATTAAAGCTCGTGCTGGGAGAATTCCAGCAGACTTATCTTTATCTGCAAGAGAGATGAAGACTGAACCTGACTTCGGAAGAGGTCCGAATGAACTGATCTGGCTCTTGGCATAAGCCCCACCAAAATCCTTTGAGATGCCCATTACCTCTCCAGTAGACCTCATCTCAGGCCCAAGCACGGCATCAACACCACGCCCATCTCTGCGTCTAAATCGATTCCATGGAAGAACTGCCTCTTTGACGCTTACTCCCTTAGGAACATGGCGTTCATTTTCAGGCAACAAACCAATCTCTCGAAGCTCAGCAATTGTCGAACCTACTGAAATTCGAGCCGCTGCCTTAGCTAATGGAACACCAGTGGCCTTGCTGACAAAAGGCACAGTACGTGACGCACGCGGATTAGCTTCGAGAACATAGAGTTTATTATCGGCAACTGCAAATTGAATATTAATCAAGCCACGAACGCCGACACCTTCCGCGATCGACAGAGTCGCCAAACGGACTTCATCACGCATCGCTTCAGTAATCGTCATCGCAGGCAGAACACATGCCGAGTCTCCCGAGTGAATGCCGGCCTCCTCAATAT
>WLDZ01000101.1 GCA_009704515.1 Actinomycetota bacterium | reverse complement strand
GAACACAACGCCAGAGCAGATGAAAATGTTCTTAACCCGCCTAGGCTTCGGTTCAAAGATGGTTATCACTGGCGACATCACCCAGAACGATCTACCTGGCCATCAGAAGAGCGGCTTATCAATTATTCGTGACATCCTTGGCGGCGTTGACGATATTGCATTTATGGACTTAACTGCTGAAGACGTTGTTCGCCATCGCTTGATTGGCGATATCGTGCGTGCCTACGATTCTTATGATTCAACGAAGACAGCCCCTGTCGCTCTTCGCAAACAACCGTGACCATAAAAAACTATGACCATTGATGTAACAAATCGTTCTGGCTCTCTCGTACCCGCAGTAGCAGTTGAGAAGCTATTAACTTTCGCTATTGATTTCATGGAGCTACATCCGGATTGCGAACTATCAGTAATCTTCGTCGCAGATAAAGAGATGGAAGAACTTCATATTAAATGGATGAATGAACCCGGAACAACTGATGTGCTCTCTTTCCCAATGGATATGCCTGAAGGTAAAGACGATGCAGTAACTCTTGGAGATATTGTCATCGATCCAATCGTTGCTCATCGCCAAGCAAAGAGCGCTGGCCACAGTCCAGAACATGAGATATTTATCTTAGCTACCCACGGATTACTGCATATTTTGGGCTATGACCACGCAGACCGTGATGAAGAGAAGGTAATGTTCGACCTCCAAGAGAGCATCGTAAAGAAATGGGAAAGCACTCAGTGAACCAAATCCGTAAAGGGATTACCGCAGTTCTCGTCTTTCTCTACACCCCGATAGCTAAAGGTGTAATCAAGTTAGGTAACTTCATTACTCCCGATAAAGGTTTCGAGTGGGGCCTCTTTACCGATGAGAATGAGCTCCGTGACCTTATGGATCACGCACATAATCGTGGCCTTGTTGAATCCGATGAGCACGAAATGATTCACAATGTTTTCGACCTTGGCGATACCTTGGTGCGCGAACTCATGGTGCCACGTACTGAAATGGTCTGGATTGAACACGATAAGACTTTGCGTCAAGGGCTCTCACTCGCACTCCGTTCTGGATACTCACGAATTCCTGTTGCCGGCGATGACTTGGATAACATCATTGGTCTTGCTTATGTTAAAGATTTAGCAAAGCGCGCACTCGATCATCATGAGGCTGAAACAACTGAGAAAATTGAACAGTTGATGCGCCCTCCTGTATTTGTCCCCGAAAATAAAGAAGCAGCTGACTTGTTAAAAGAAATGCAGCGCGATCAGATCCACCTTGCGATCGTTGTAGATGAATACGGTGGCACCGCTGGCATTATCACTATCGAAGATATCATCGAAGAAATTGTGGGCGAGATTGCTGACGAATATGACGACGGCATCGAAAGCTTTACTTGGCTCTCCGAGAACAAGGCACGCGCCAAGGCATCCCTTCACATCGAAGATTTAGCAGATGCCCTCAAGATTAAGATTGAAGAAGCCGACTATCAAGATGTAGACACCATTGGTGGCCTGATGTCACAGAAGCTTGGCCGCGTTCCAATCGCCGGCAGCACAGTCACAATTGCTGGTTGGTCCATCACCTCTGAGCGTCCTATCGGTCGCCGTCGTAGAATTAGTTCAGTAATGATTGAACGTGTTGAGGTACCAGAAGAGGATCACGAGTAATGACATCGGCTGCGCAAATGAGTAACCCTGAGGATGCAAAGCTAGTAACTCTTGCAACCAATACTTTAGCTCGCAGTGGCGCATCTCAAGCGGCGGCTCTCCGCGATACAACAGGGCGCACATATGTTGCAATCAATGTTGCTTCACCTGCATTAATACTTGATGCCTTCGAAGCAGTATTAACTGTGGCACTTGCATCAGGAATCACTGGAATCGAGAGCGTTGTGGCGATAGGAGATCAACCTGCGAATACTGAAGCGATAAAAGGCTTCGCACCAACGGCAACTATCTTCTATATCGATTCAACTGGTGCAATAAACGCAATTAATTAACCATTAAGATAGGCCCATGCGCGTCGTCCGATTCTCACCCCGTCCATCTGCAGATGGCACAGATTCAGGGCTTGGCACCGATCCACTGTATGGAATCCTTGAAGAAGATAACACCATCACCGTCATCACAGGCGACCCACTCTTTCAAGGTATCCAGAAGACTGCAGCAGTTCTTCCTCTTACCCAAGTTCGCTTATTGGCTCCAGTTATTCCAAGAAGCAAGATTGTCTGTATTGGTAAGAATTACGCAGATCATGCAGCTGAAATGGGTAGCGCTGTCCCAGATGAACCAATTATTTTTATTAAGCCCAACACAACTGTCATCGGTCCATCGGAGACAATTGTTTGGCCAGAGATGGCACCTTCAATTGATTACGAAGGCGAGCTCGCTATTGTGATTGGGCGCATCTGCAAAGAGGTACCAATCGAACGCGCTAACGATGTGATCTTTGGATATACATTGGCAAATGATGTTACATCTCGCGAACTTCAAAAGCGCGATGGCCAGTGGACTCGTGCCAAGGGCTTTGACACTTTCTGCCCATTGGGTCCTTGGATTGAAACAGATTTTGTGCCGGGCAATCAGCGCATCACAACAACGCTTGATGGAGTAATCAAACAAGATGCGCGCTTATCTGACATGATCTTTAAAGTCCCTGAAATCATTAACTTCGTAACTAATGTCATGACTTTATTGCCCGGTGATGTCATAATCACTGGTACGCCTGCAGGTATCGGACCTATGGGCGAAAAATCTACCGTTGCTGTATCCATTGAGGGCCTAGGCCAATTAACTAACAAGGTGAGTGCCCGTCCATGAAGAAAGTAAAAGTACGTTTCGCTCCATCTCCTACCGGAGACCTACACGTCGGAAATATTCGGACCGCTCTCTTTGATTGGGCATTTGCGCGCCACACAGGCGGAACATTCTTATTTCGCATCGAAGATACCGATACCACTCGCGTTACCCCTGAATACATTCAGGCAGCAATTGATACTTTAAAGTGGCTCGGACTCGATTGGGATGAGGGACCAGAAGTCGGCGGCCCAAACGGTCCATATCTGCAATCTCAACGCCTTGATATCTATGCATCATGGGCTCAGAAGTTTCTTGATAACAAAGATGCCTACCACTGCTACTGCTCACCAGATGAGTTAGAGGCTGTTCGCGAAGAACAACGTAAAGCCAATGTGGCACCAGGCTATAACGGCCACTGTCGCGAGCTCACTGCAGATCAAATTGCAGCATATAAGGCACAGGGGCGCGAAGCAGTAGTCCGTATGCGTATGCCTGATGGCACAACAACATTTACCGATGCTATTCGCGGCGATGTTACTTTTGACCATAAGTTCGTACCTGACTTTGTCTTGGTGCGCGCCGACGGTTCACCTCTCTACACATTGGCAGTTGCTGTTGATGATGTGACTATGGAAGTTACCCACGTCTTGCGCGGTGAAGATTTATTGTCATCAACACCACGTCAGATTCGTGTCTATCAGGCGATGGGCGTAAAGCTCGAGGATTACCCAACATTTGCCCACCTACCATTTGTGATGGGACAAGATAACGCCAAGTTATCAAAGCGTAACGGCGAAGTATCTATTGCTTGGTATCGCGAGCAAGGTTATTTGCCAGAGGCAATCTGTAATTATCTAGCGCTCCTTGGCTGGTCTCCTGGAGATGACCGTGAAAATATCTCAATGAAAGAGCTGACAGAGCTCTTTACTGTTGAAAAGGTTCACTCATCACCAGCTCGCTTTGATATGAAAAAGCTTGAGGCAATTAACGGTGACAAGATTCGTGCGCTTTCACTCGAAGAGTTCCTCAAGTGGACTCTGCCATTCTTACAGCGCGCTGAGATCATCTCTGGTACCGATGCCGAAATTGAGTTAGTTAAGCGTGCTCTGCCAATTATTCAAGAGCGCATCGTTAAATTAGATGAGACTCCAGCGCTACTTAAATTCCTCTTTGTTAAGGAATTCTCAGTTGATGCTGACGCTGTTTCGAAGATTACCGATGAAGGTTCAAAAGCTGTTCTTAAGAGATCAATCAAAGAGCTCGAGCCTTTAACAACTTGGGATCACGCATCAATCGAAGCTGCTTTACGTACAGCGCTGATTGAAGATATGGCTCTGAAACCACGTGTGGCATTTACCGCTCTTCGCATTGCAACAACAGGAAGCACAATCTCTCCACCTCTCTTTGAGTCAATGGAGCTATTGGGCCAAAGCACCTGTATTTCGCGTATCTCAGCTGCTCTCGCGCTCTAATCACTAGTGTCGCAACCACCCTTATTGGTCGGGTAAACTTTCGCACTCAAGCACGATGAAAATCGTGGGGTATGGGGTAATTGGCAGCCCTGCTGATTCTGGTTCAGTAAGTCTAGGTTCGAGTCCTGGTACCCCAGCGCAGTACACAACTTAATATCGAAAACACTGGGGCCCCGTCGTCTAGCGGCCCAGGACTCTGGCTTCTCAAGTCAGCTACGAGGGTTCGAATCCCTTCGGGGCTACAAAAGATCAGTGCCGTCACTCAGTTAAT
>WLDZ01000100.1 GCA_009704515.1 Actinomycetota bacterium | reverse complement strand
CATCTTGAGCGATATAGAAGATTGCGAGAGTAATCATTACCCATGCAAGCAAGAGCGCAGAGTGAACTGCCTTCTTTACCAATAGCATTCCGAGAGCAGCAAGCACTGATATGGGTGCAAGCACCCAGAACATCACCGCTTCAGGGGTTTGGATAACCAATTACTTTACCTCCCCTGAATCTTTTACAATCTGATTTGAATTGTGAGTAGAAGTTGCTTGTGAAGGATGAGCTGAAGTTACTTCGCCACGATAATAATTATTCTCATCCATCTCTGGATACATTGGGTGCGGAGGCATAATCATTCCAGCGCGCAGTGGCGCAAGAAGATCTTCTTTCTCAAAAATTAACTTTTCGCGAGATTCATCTGCCAACTCATACTCATTTGTCATAGTGAGAGCGCGAGTTGGACATGCCTCTACGCAAAGACCACAGAAAATGCAGCGTAGATAATTGATTTGGTAGACAGCGCCGTGACGCTCACCTGGAGATACTTGGTTATCAGGCGTGTTATCTCCACCTTCAACATAAATCGCATCTGCCGGACATGCCCATGCACAAAGTTCGCAACCGATACATTTTTCCAAACCATCTGGATGGCGATTAAGTTGATGGCGGCCATGAAAACGTTCTTCAGTTGGAGCTTTCACATCTGGGTATTGCACAGTCTGATTCTTCTTAAACATTGATTGGAAAGTGACCCAGAATCCCTTTGATTGCTGCACTAATGAGGCAGGGCCTGGTTGATCAACCTCGCGATAAGAGACTTCATTGACGCTCTTTGCCAAGCCAGAGCTAAGTGGCGCTGACTTCTCTGGCTCGAGTGAGTTACTCATTCTTCTCTCCTGTATGGCTCTGGGTTGATGCATTAAATGATGAAACACCTGGAAGTGATGGCACAGGGAAGTCTGGTGCTTCTCCTTGGGGAAGCGGAGCGCGCGATTTCTCTTTAGCGCGTTCGAAGAGTGAGCTAATTGCAATCACAATTAGAACGATTCCCATGATCACGGCGATTGAAACTGTGCGCGAGACACCCTCTTGTTGAACAACTCGAAGTGAGGCAACAATCATGATCCAAAGAAGTGAGACTGGAATAAGAACCTTCCAGCCAAACTTCATAAACTGGTCATAACGAAGTCGTGGCAATGATGCACGCAACCACATAAAGACAAAGAAGAAGAGATTTACCTTGAGGAAGAACCAGACGATTGTGAACCAACCACCTAGCCAGCTTTCAGTGAAGCCAAGACCTGGAGGTGCATGATATCCACCAAGGAAGAGTGTTGTTGCTAGCGCTGAAACTGCAATGATGTTTACATATTCAGCTAAGAAGAAGAGGGCGAACTTAAGCGATGAATACTCGGTGTGGAAACCACCAACGAGTTCGCCTTCTGCTTCTGCTAAGTCAAAAGGTGCACGGTTAGTTTCACCAACCATAGAGATTACATAAATTACAAATGATGGAAAAAGAACAATGACATTCCAGATGCTTCCATGTTGTGCGTCAACGATATCTGAAGTTGACATTGATCCAGCGTAGATAAAGACAGCAACAAGTGAGAGCCCCATTGCAACTTCATAAGAGATAACTTGCGCACTTGATCGCAGGCCACCGAGAAGTGGGTATGTAGAGCCAGAAGACCATCCAGCCAATACAACTCCGTAGACGCCGATTGAAGTCACAGCCAAGATGTAAAGAACTCCTACTGGAAGATCTGTAAGTTGCATCGCTGTTTCGCGTCCGAAGATATTGACAACGCCTGTCATTGGAATCACGGCAAAAGCCATGAAGCACATTGAGGCAGCGATAATTGGAGCTGCAATAAATACAATCTTGTCCGCTGCTGCCGGGATTATGTCTTCTTTCAGCGCAAGCTTTACGCCATCAGAGAGTGATTGCAGAAGCCCAAAGGGACCGACGCGGTTTGGGCCAGTTCGCAACTGCATCTTTGCTAGAACGCGACGCTCTGTCCAAACCGCCATCAAAGTCGAGACGACACAAATTGCAAAAACGAGGACAGCCTTAAGGATTACCAACCATGCTGGATCTTGTCCAAGAAGCTCTGCTGTTGTCATGCCTTCACCACCGTAACTAGTTGGCCATGGACAGCGTTGAGTTCTGTCAATGGTTGTGAGCCAAATGAATTGCGCGGAAGCCAAACGGCATCATCATGAATATCTTCAACGAGAGCTGGCAGAGTAATTGCGCCTCTCGTGTTAGAAATTTTTAGCAAGTCACCTGTAACAACTCCGAGTGAGGTAGCGCGCTTCTCAGAAATAACTGCGACGGTCTGACGTCTAGTTCCAGCTAAATTATCTTCACCGCGTTGCAATGTACCCATATCAAGCAGGCGGCGCCATGAAGCAATGATTGCTTGATCGCCACTTGGTGAAGCTGGATTAATTGCAGCCACCGGAGTAAATGGAATTCGAGCGCCATCCCATTTGCCCAATTGAGCAATTTCGCGAGCAGTTGCTGAAACTGTGCCCAACATAATTGATGTACCCATTGCATCAGCGAGTGCTGAAAGAATACGTACATCACTTCGGTTTAGTGATTCAGCGACTGCTGAATCAAAGGCACGGGGGCGCCCCTCCCAATTGAGGAAGCTTCCCGATTTTTCAGTTATTGCAGCAACTGGAAGAACTACATCAGCAACTTCTGTTACAGAGGATGGTGCAATCTCTAGTGAAACTACAAATGACTTTTTGAGAGCAGCAATTGCATCGACGCTGTTGTACATATCGCGAAGATCTACACCGCCGACAACAACTGCATCGAGTTCATCGGCCGCAAGGCTGGCAATAATCTGAGAAGTTGAGCGACCAGGATTAGTTGGAAGTGAATCGACTCCCCAAGCTGCCGCAATATCTACGCGGGCTGCTGAATCTGCAACTGGGCGACCACCTGGAAGCAATGTTCCAAGAGCGCCTGCATCGAGTGCTCCGCGCTCACCTGCACGACGAGGGATCCATGCCAGTTTTGCTCCGGATTTATCTGCCAGCGCAACGGCTGCAGAGATTAAGCCCGCTGATTCAGATGCGCGTTCTCCTAAAAGAATTACTGATTTTGCAGTTAATGCAACTGCTGAGACCGCAGCGCCTTCTGCACCAGGTGCAACTCTGATGAATTCCGCGCTGAGCTTATCCATAGCAATTGATTGCTTTGTTGCGATGGAAGTAACTTTTAAGTTGCGCTTCTTCACATTTTTGTTGAGGCGCAAGAAAACAATTGGTGATTCTTCCTCTGGCTCAAAAGCAAGGAGAAGTACATGGTCAGCTTTATCAATGTCACTGTAATTGATTGCTGAAGTTGCTATGTGTGATGCCAGGAAGTTTCCTTCTTCATCACTTGTGATGCGAGCACGGAAATCAATATCGTTTGTGCCAAGTGCAATTCGTGCAAACTTTGAATATCCGTATGCGTCTTCAACCGTTGAGCGACCACCAACAAGAACCGCAGCGCGTGCGCCCTTTAAGCCAGCTGCTGCTGCAGCTAGAGCTTCAGGCCAAGAAGCCGGGACTAATTCTCCATCTGCGTTGCGAACCAATGGTTGTGTGAGGCGATCGATTGCAGTGACATATTTAAATGCCCAACGACCCTTATCGCAGTTCCACTCTTCGTTAACAGCAGCATCATCTCCGGCAAGGCGACGAAGTGTCTTGCCGCGGCGCACATCGGTACGCATATCGCAGCCAGATGCACAGTGCTCACATGCTGAAGGAGTTGAAACAAGATCAAATGGGCGGGCGCGGAAACGGTATGAGGCACCGGTCAACGCACCGACAGGACAGATCTGAATCGTGTTTCCTGAGAAATAAGAGTTGAACGGATCGTTCTCGTAGATGCCCACTTGTTGCAGCGCTCCACGATGATTAAGAGTGATAAATGGATCAGATGCAATTTCTTCGGAGAATCGCGTACAACGTGCGCACAACACGCAACGCTCGCGATCAAGGAGGACCTGGGAAGAAATATTGATTGGCTTCTCGAATGTTCGCTTGGTGCCATCGAGTCGGCTCTCTGCATTGCCATTGCTCATTGCCTGATTCTGCAATGGGCACTCTCCACCCTTATCGCAGACAGGGCAATCGAGTGGGTGGTTTCCGAGGAGAAGCTCCATCACGCCTCGCTGTGCTTTTTCAGCAACAGGTGAAGTGAGTTGTGTTTTTACAATCATATTTGGCTCTACTGGGATGGTGCATGAAGCTTGTGGCTTAGGAAAAGCGCGGCCGTTGATTTCAACGTCAACAAGGCATTGACGACATGCGCCAACTGGTGAAAGAAGTGGGTGATCGCAGAATCGTGGAATTTGGATTCCCAGCTTCTCTGCTGCGCGAATGATTAAAGTGCCTTTAGGAACCGTTACTTCAAAGCCGTCGATAACGACTGTAATCATTTCGACTTCAGTAATTTGTGGTGCGCTCTCTTGAGTTGTCATTAGCGAAGCACCTCCTCAAACAAAGTTGATTTTGCAGCATCAAAAGGACAGCCGCCATTGGTGAGGTGGGCGATGTATTCATCGCGGAAATATTTGATTGAAGACGTG
>WLDZ01000010.1 GCA_009704515.1 Actinomycetota bacterium | reverse complement strand
GGAACATCTTCAGTAATTACTGATCCTGCTGCTGTGTAGGCACCATCTCCGATAGTCACAGGGGCAACCAGCATGCTGTCGCTTCCGATGCGGACATGGTCGCCGACAACGGTGTGGTGCTTATCGACTCCATCGTAATTAACAAAAATTGTGGCGGCGCCAATATTTGTGCCTTCACCAATCGTTGCGTCACCAACATATGAAAGGTGAGGCACTTTAGAGCCATCGCCGACCGCGACGTTCTTCATCTCAACAAATGCGCCAGCACGTGTATCTGCACCTAAGACTGTGCCAGCTCTAAGAAAGGTAAACGGTCCAACACTGGAATTTTCTCCGATAACTGCAGAGACCGCGTAAGACTCTTTCACATCGGCGCCGTTTCCAACCGTGCAGTCATGCAATGTGGTGCGTGGGCCTATGACAGCGCCTGCTCCAATTGTTGTTGAGCCACTGATAGCAGTGCCAGGCAAAAGTGTGACATCTTGCGAAATTATTGAGGTCGCATCGACCCATGTTGTTGTTGGATCAACGATTGTTACTCCACTGCGCATCAGTCCGTCATTGATGCGATCGCGCAATAACGCTGCAGATTCAGCAAGCTGTACCCGATCATTTACGCCAAGAGTTTCAGTAAAGTCATCAATACAGAGTGCAGAAATAGCACCACCCTCATTACGCAAAATCTCGATTACATCAGTGAGGTATAGCTCGCCTTGCGAATTATCATTGCGGAGCTTTCCGATGGCGCCAGCAAGCTTTGCGCCATCAAAGACATAAACACCAGAATTTATCTCTTCAATCTCTTTCTCGAAATCATCGGCATCGCGCTCTTCAACAATTCGAAGTAAAGATCCATCATCGCCACGAATAATGCGTCCATAGCCCGTGGGTTCTGGATGTTCTGCAGTTAAGACAGATGCGCTAAATCCACCAGCTTCGTGTGCCTCAATCAGGGAAGCTAGCGATTGGGTTGTAAGCAAAGGAGTATCACCGGCGAGAATTAGAATGTTTCCTGTTGAATTTAATCCAGCGAGCGCCAACTGTGCTGCATGTCCCGTGCCGCCGCGATGCTCTTGAAAGACTGTTGTGACGCCAGGTGCAATCGATGCAATATGTGCCTCAACTGCTTCGCGACCTGATCCAACGACTACACGAGTAGCTGCAGGATTAAGCGCTGAGACAGCGTGTAGAACATGACCGAGAAGTGATCGACCAGCGATTGTGTGGAGAACCTTTGGTGTTGCAGATTTCATCCGTGTGCCCTCGCCTGCCGCTAGAACAACCACGGTCGCAAGGTTCATAGAGAGAGTCTACCGTCTGATGGCTCCGCCACTTCGATTGGCTGAGCATTACATTGCTCCGCCACTCACTCGGGCTGAGCATTACATTGCTCCGCCACCAGGTATCGATCCTGGACCCTGGGCTTCAAAGGCCCATGTGCTAGCCACTACACAATGGCGGAACCTATATTCTCCCTTATCTAAGGCAGAGATTCCAAACTGACCCAATCAATACTTACCTAGATGCGACTAACCTTCGACTATGGGCTCCCCAAACGCGGAAAATCAGCACGCGGATAATCAGCACGCGGATAATCAGCACTGCGATGGATACCGCGATGAAGTAGATCGCCTCATTGCTGCGTGGAAACGCGAAAGGCCTGATGCAGATTTGGCCCCGCTTTCGATTCTTAGTCGAATCACTCGCATCTCGCGACATCTTGATTTAGCCCGTAAAGATGCATTTGCTGAGCTTGAGACTTGGGGCTTCGATGTTTTGGCGGCGCTGCGTCGTGCCGGTTCACCGCACACGCTAACCCCAAGTCAGTTGATGCAGGAAACTATGGTTACAAGCGGCACGATGACGAATCGACTAGACCGCTTAGAAGAACTCAACCTCATCACTCGTTTACCAGATCCAAATGATGGACGGGGCTCTCTTGTTACCTTAACGGCACTTGGTATGGATAAGGTTGATAAAGCGCTGGATCAACTTGTTAAGTACGAGCGAACATTCTTAACGGACCTCAGTGAAGATGAGTTTGAAGAGTTAGCAAATTTATTGAGCAAGCTTGCTGCAAACTTCGATACTGAAACTCCGCAAAGCTAACTAGTTACTTTTGAGATAATCAGAAGCTTCAGCAAATCCATTCGCTTCAAGTTTTGCGATGATATCTGCTTTAACTGCCTTAACGACATTGTGTGTTCCGTTGCAGTTCTTCTCTGCATCAGTTGAATAACCGCATTTACAAGTTCCCATGTTCTTCTCCCCTTTATTTGATATGCCGTGCATTTGATGTCAACGCTGACAGCGTGGACAAAAATGTGATGAACGCGCTCCGAAGGTTATTCGCTTTATGGGGCTCCCGCATCTCGGACACGGCTGATTTGTCTGGCCATACGCAGCCAAAGATTGTTCAAAGAAACCACTTTCACCATTGACATTGATATACAGGTCATCAAATGAAGTTCCACCTTGGGCAATCGCTTCGCTCATTACTTCAGTAGCGCAATCGATAATTCGGGCAATCTTCTTCGAAGTGAGCTCAGAAGTTGAAGTTTCGGGGTGAATCTTTGCTCGCCAGAGCGTCTCATCGGCATAGATATTGCCGACTCCGCTCATGATCTCCTGATTTAAGAGCGCTGTCTTGATCTTGATATTCCGCTTAGCAAAATTCTTTATCGCTACAGACTTATCAAAAAGTGCATCAAAAGGGTCTGGGGCAATGTGTTGGGCGCTTGTTGGAATTCCTTCAATACTATCTTCGATTGATAGCCAACCAAAGGTTCGTTGATCATTAAAGATTAGTTCGCGCTTACGAAGGCCGCGCTGCAAATGAAATCGCGCCCGCACATGCTTTGCTTGAGGGCGATCTTCACGATTAATCAAAAACTGACCACTCATCCCCAGGTGTGCAACTAAGAGATAAGGACGATTGAGTTCGAACCAAAGAAACTTTCCACGACGATTAAGTCCGATAATTTTGGCACCTGCGAGGTTTGCTAGTGGAGCGATTGACTCAGATTTAACTGCGCGTGGATGTAAATCTTCTGCCTCGTTGATTCGATAACCGCTGACAAGTGCTGTTAATCCACGACGAACAGTTTCAACCTCTGGTAGTTCGGGCAACTTGCTACCGCCTTTAGATAACGCGGGCGCCCGGAACTGGGCCGGTAGCTCGGGCGACGCTACCAACAACACCACTTGCAGTAAGTGCTACTGCTAAATCAAGTCCAGCTTCTTCATTGGCAACTAAAAATGCAACGGTTGGTCCTGAGCCTGAAACAATTGCTCCAAGTGCCCCGTAGTCACGACCAACTTCTAATATCAAGGTGAGTGCCGGGCGCAGAGAAGAAGCCGCTGATTGCAGATCATTTATTAGTGATTGCCCGACTGCTTCAGGATCGGCAGTTAATAACGCTTGCATCAGCGCATCACTTACCTTTGGCGCTGCAATCTCTCGCTCTGCACGCATTCGATCGCATTCGGAATAAACAGCTGGGGTTGAGAGTCCGACTGTAGAAAGTGCGAAAACCCAGTGATAGGTACCGCGTGAGAGGGCTGCAGTTAATTGATCCCCACGGCCAGTCCCGATAGCTGTGCCACCTAAAATCAAAAATGGAACATCGCTGCCGAGTTCGCTGCCGAGAGCTAAAAGTTCTTCGCGAGATGCTTCTAACTTAAAGAGCGCATCCATTCCTACAAGTGTCGCCGCAGCATCAGCAGAACCGCCTGCCATTCCGCCGGCAACAGGGATTGATTTCCTTACCTCGATATGTACATCGGCAACAAAATCAAACTTCTCGGCAATTAATTGCGCTGCTTTTACTGCCAGGTTAGAGCCATCTTCGGGAACGCCATGTGTTTGATCACCTGTTACTGCAATAGTGACCCCACTACCTTCATGTGATTTAGTGAGAGTTACTTCATCAAAGATTGAAACTGCTTGAAAGACAGTGACGAGATTGTGATAGCCGTCTGGCTCGCGTGGCCCTACAGAGAGCTGCAGGTTTACCTTTGCAGGTACCTTTACAGTTATCGAGTTAAGCGCCACTTTGCGACCCTATCTCTATTTCGTGTGCGGCAATAGCGCAGAAAGCACCAATCTCTAGGGCTTCGCCACGCAAGGTTGGATCTATTCCCGCCCCGCTCAAAAGTAATTCAGCTGCCGCTGAACCTCCGTAACGTGAAGATAGTGCTGAGCGCAACATCTTTCTCCGTTGTGCAAAAGCTAAATCAATAATTGCAAAGACTCGCTTTCGAAGCGTTTCGTCACCCGGTGTCAGTCTGCGAGTAAATGCCACAAGCTTTGATTCAACATTAGGTACGGGCCAAAAAATTTGGCGTGAGACAACTCCTGCGCCTGTGACATCAGCCCACCAAGCTGCCTTCACACTCGGGACGCCATATTCTTTAGTCGAAGGCTTTGCAGCTAAACGATCTGCCACCTCTGCCTGGACCATAACAACACCGGTTCGCAGCGTTGGAAAAATCTCGAGCATATGCAGAAAGACAGGTACTGAAACATTGTAAGGAAGATTGGCAATCAAAACAGTTGGGTCAACTGGCAGTGAATCAATCTGCAGTGCATCACGATTAATAACTGTTAACTTACTTGGGTCCTCAGCATGTTTTGCAACTGTAATAGGTAGCTGATCGGCTAATCGCTTATCAATCTCAACCACGATCACATGAGCAGCCTGCTCCATCATCGCAAGAGTTAATGATCCAAGTCCGGGACCAATCTCTAGAGCAATGTCATCCGCTGTAACTCCTGCGGTTCTAACAATCTTGCGACAGGTGTTGCCATCATGGACAAAGTTTTGACCTAGTGATTTTGATGGCTTGAGATCGAGAGATTCTGCTAGTTCACGGATTTCGGCCGCACCAAGCAGGCTCATGCAAATGAACCAAAGATGCGCTCAGTATTAATCGACAGTGCGTTGCAAAGCTCGCCTAAATCTTCATTTCGCTCATGCGCCATCGCTCTAACAATTGTTGGAATCATTGCTGGGGTGTTCTGCATTCCGCGATGCGGAGACGGGGCAAGAAAAGGAGAGTCAGTTTCAACGAGTAGCTGGCTATGTGGCACAAGCTTGAGCGCTTCCCGTAATTCTGGTGCATTCTTAAATGTCATTGTGCCGGCGAAAGAGAGAACATAACCGCGGTCGATGCATTTCTTTGCCATCTCTACATCACCTGAAAAGCAATGAAAGACAGTCTTTTCGGGAGCGCCGACTTCAAGCAGAATTGACAGGACATCATCATGTGAATCGCGGTCGTGAATTACGAGTGCTTTATTTGTCTTCTTCGCTAATTCGATGTGCCACTTAAATGAATCTTGTTGCACCGACCTTAGTTCGGGTGGAGTTCTAAAGTAATCAAGGCCTGTTTCGCCAATTGCGCGTACACGAGGTTGCTGCGCTAACTTTTCAATGACCGCTAAATCAGCTTTTAAGTTTTCAACTACTGGCGCTTCGTTCGGATGTAGAGCCACGGCTGCCAAAACTCTGCCCGGGTATAAATCTGCCAGAGTCGCACACCATTGCGATTGTTCTGCGGAATAACCAACCTGCACTACTCGGGTAACTCCAACTGATTGTGCTTGATCCAAGATTGTGCGCACCGACTCTGAATCTGGAGAATCGTTGGTAACGATTTCGATGTGAGCATGTGCATCTGCAACAGGTACCGGCAATGGTTCTGGTAGTGGCGCAAACTCTCTATCAATATCGCGGTTGTGGCGATCAGCCATGAAGAATTACTCCTTGACCTCAAGGCGAGGAAAGAGAACTGGAGTTTTTGTGATTGTTGCACCAGCTGGTAGCTGACCCCAGCGTGCAATGTCACTAATTTTCTGTGCACCAATAGCGCCAAGCGAGCCATTAGCGCCGAGAGATTCCCAGAGAATTTCGGTTGTTGCCGGCATTACCGGATGCAACAAGACTGAGAGTGCTCGTAGCGATTCTGCTGTGTTGTAGAGAATATCTTCGACCGCTCTTTGATTTGCTGGATCTTTAGCGAGGATCCATGGCTCAGTCGATGTGACATAACCGTTTACCCGCTTGCAATAATCCATAATCGCATTTATTCCGCCTTGGAAATCAAGCGCAGCAATAGCAGTATCTGCCTTATCTACACACTCTTTTAGCGCTGCTGAAAGTGAATCATCATGGGCGACCGCAGGAAGCACGCCACCGCAATACTTCTCAACCATTGCTGCAAGTCGTGAAGCAAGGTTTCCAAAGTCATTAGCGAGCTCAGATGTGTAGCGCGCACTCATATCTTCCCAAGAGAAAGAGCCATCTGTGCCGAAAGGTATAGCGCGCAAGAAGTAATACCTGAATGCATCTACCCCAAAGTGATCCGTGATATCTGCTGGTGCAATTCCAGTGAGCTTAGATTTACTCATCTTCTCGCCGCCGACTAATAACCACCCGTGTGCAAAAACTTTCTTTGGTACAGCAAGACCTGCTGCCATCAACATCGCTGGCCAAATAACAGCATGAAAGCGCAAGATATCTTTTCCGACAAGGTGAACATCAGCTGGCCAAGTTTGCGCAAATTTCTTTCCGCCTTCAGAAGCAGGATCATCTGTAAGTCCAACAGCGGTTGCATAATTGAGCAGAGCATCAAACCAAACATAGACAACTTGGTTGGTGTCCCAAGGAACCGGAATACCCCAATCAAATGTTGAGCGAGAGATAGAAAGGTCAGTGACTCCACCTTCGAGAAATGCTAGAACTTCATTGCGGGCAGACTCTGGTTGACAGGCTTCGGGATTGCTCTTGTAATGATCGATTAACGGTTGCGCAAAAGCAGATAACTTAAAGAACCAGTTTGTCTCTTTTACATCTTCGACTGGTTTGCTATGGATTGGGCAGAGTTTGCCACCTTCACTATCAATTAAGTCTCCAGGTAATTTAAATTCTTCACAGCCCACGCAGTAAGGGCCTTCATAGTTACCTTCATAAATAAATCCAGCATCTTTAAGTGAAGTAAGGAATTTCTGCACGCGTTCCATATGGCGTGGTTCTGTTGTGCGAATAAAGTCATCATTGGCAATATTCAGAGCCTGCCAATTAGGTTTCCATGCGTTTTCAACTAATTTATCTGCCCACTCTTGCGGTGGTACGCCATTTTCTTGCGCTGTACGCATTACTTTTTGGCCGTGCTCGTCAGTGCCAGTTAAGAACCAGACAGATTCACCGCGTTGGCGATGCCATCGTGTTAAAACATCACCAGCTACCGTTGTATAGGCATGGCCAATGTGGGGCGCATCGTTGACGTAGTAAATCGGAGTCGTCAGATAGAAAGACTTCATCTGCCAATCTTATTCGCTCTCTGCAGTTAATTCTTACGCTGGGCTTCAACTACCGCCGCATATACAAGCTTCTTCGGTATATCGAGCTCACGCGCAACGGTTGCAATGGCATCTTTGCGATCCATCCCGGCCGATTCATATTCACGGACCCGTGAAACCATCTGAGAATTTGTAGCGGTTTCTGTTCCGACCTCAACGCCTGCAAAGACGAGGGTGATTTCACCTAAAATTTCGTGGCTCTGCGCCCACTCAATAAGTTCGGCAAGAGTTCCTCGAATTGTTTCTTCATAGGTTTTTGTCATTTCACGACAGATTGCACCGGCACGGTCGCTACCAAGAATCGATTGCGCATCTTGAAGAGAATCCAAGAGGCGATGAGGGGCTTCAAAGAGCACCATTGTTCTCTCTTCAAACCGTAGCGATTCATAGAATGCGATTCGAGCGCCAGATGTTCGCGGGGCAAAACCTTCAAAGGTAAAGCGGTCTGTTGGCAATCCAGATAAAGCTATCGCCATAGTTGGAGCACTTGGACCTGGGATTACATGAACCTCAATACCTGCTGCGACTGCATCCCTTAGTAAACGAAAACCTGGATCGCTAATTGTTGGCATACCCGCATCAGTTAGTACTAGAACACTTCGGCCTTCGCGCAAAAGCGCTATTAACTCTGCAGTTCTATCTGTCTCGTTTCCTTCAAAGAAGGAGAGGATTCGCGCTGAGAACGAAGCTCCAATATCAGAGGCCAATCTATGAAACCTGCGCGAATCTTCGGCTGCAATAATTTCGGCGCTCTCAATAGCCATCTTAAGACGCGGACTCGCATCTAAAGGGTTTCCGAGCGGAGTCGCTGCCAGGGTGAGTGCCATATCGCTATCTTCCCATATTCTTTACACATGATTATCGCGATTGCACCGCTGATTATTGCAACCGTGGTTATCGCAACGGCTTCACTCTTGCTCAGACTTTTCAATATTGCATCAATCAAAACCTTTATCTTTGATGAGGTTTACTACGTTGATGGTGCGCGCGACTTATTGGCCTACGGCGTCGAAGTAGATGGCTCTGCAGCGGAGTTTGTAGTCCATCCCCCTGTCGGTAAGTGGATGATTGCCTCAGGTATCAAGCTCTTTGGTGACAATCCCCTTGGCTGGCGAATCGCTACTGCAGTTGCGGGATCTTTGCTGATTCTTCTTATTGCAGCAATTGTTTATCGCCTTTTTTACTCTCCTTTCTTAACAATAATTGCCAGCATACTTATGGCTGTTGATGGCCTTGCTCTAGTTCATTCACGCACAGCTCTATTGGATAACTTTCTTGCACTCTTTACTCTGATTGCAACATATTTCTTTATTCGGAAGAGTTATTACTGGAGCGGACTCTTCTTAGGACTTGCGATAGGTACAAAGTGGAGCGGACTCTATTTCCTTGCGCTCTTCGGCGTAATTGCTCTCTATCGTGCATTTACTTTTTTTGATGGAAAGAATCTGTTAAAGCAATCATCGCGAGTGTTTGTAGCATTTGGATTTATTCCTGTTGTAACCTATTTAGCATCTTGGTCAGGATGGTTTTTCTCCGATCGAGGATGGAAGAGAGACTCAAGCAGCAATCCATTAGTAGCACTCAAGAATTATCATGAAGAGATTTTGGGTTTTCACCGCAACTTATCTACTCCCCACAATTACGAAGCTAATCCTTGGAGTTGGCTGATCCAAGGACGTCCGACGAGTTTCTTTTATGAAACACCATCGGGTTGTGGAGCGGATTCCTGTTCGCAAGAAGTGCTTGCTTTGGGTACGCCGCTTTTATGGTGGAGTGCAACCATCGCCCTCGCTGTTGTAATCGGCTTCTGGATTCGTTCAATAGCGTTAAGAAGGGTTGATCCGGTAGCGACAGTTATTGTCACTGGAATGGCAGCTGGGTATCTTCCCTGGTTCTTCTTCCAAGAACGGACTGTCTTTGGTTTCTACTCAATTGTTTTTCTACCGTTTATGGTGCTCGCACTTATTTACTGTGCCCAGCTCTTCCTATCGCATCAAAGGCGCAAGAGCGAGCGAAGTTACCAGCTTGGTGAAATTGGAATCATCGCACTCGTTGCGATTATTGCTATAAATTTCATCTATTTTTTGCCGTTATATACCGGCGAACTTATTGCATACCAAGATTGGCTAAATCGAATGTGGCTACCAAGCTGGATTTAAGAACTACTAGTTACTGATTCACAGCTCTGTTAGCACGCAAACGCTCAACTGCTTCATCCGCGAGTTGTTGATCAAAGATTTCATCGCGTGATGGAGCAGCGGCAGCAAGTGCTTCGCGCTCAAGACGCTCTTGTTCTTCACTCCAACGACCAGGCTCCGTTAAATCAATTGTTCGCTTTGGAGCAACTGCTTTCGGTGCACTCAAATAAGTTGGTATAGGAATCTCGTTAGGTTTCCACTCAGCGCGTGCTGCGGCGGTTCCCTTAGGAAGAAGTGTCACGCCAGAAACTTCGCGTTCTGCAAATGGAACCCAGTGATCAGTTGAATTTTTAGTTGCCAGAACATCAGAGAAATTAGTGTGTGAGACGCCTTCAGTGCGGCGATGTATTTGATCCATACGGCGATGCTGAATTGCATTGGCATTCTCTTGGCGTCTCACGAATGCGATGTAAATAATCATGGCGCTCAGCGGCACGAAAATCGAAGTTGCGACAATAGTTTGCATAAAGGCACCTACCAATGTTGCGATGAGTGAGAGTGTGATGATTGCGAAAATAATTCTTCGGCGTAACAACTGTTGTGCTACTCGAGCTACGCGATCGACATCGGTGTAAATAACACCACTTCCGACTCGAGCTCCAGGTGTATTTCCTGCGACAACGCGAAGTGCGCTCTTATATCTTTCGACATGCTTGCCCGAGAATTCATTCTTGTTGTGAAGCCAGCGAGGCAAGAAATAGGCAACCCACATACCAATAATTGCTAGGTAGATAATTGCGGACGCCATGATGGAGAATTTTATGTGTAAGGGTGATAAACCTCTGGGATTTAAGTGGGGTTTATTCCACTAAATCATTAACTTTCACAAAGCATTTATGGTCTCGCCAAGCACCCGCAATATGCAGAAAATTTGGCCGGTCGCCCTCAAATTGATACCCCGCCTTAAGTGCAACCTGACAAGATGCTGCGTTCTCGGGGCGAACATTGATCTCTATCCGATGCAGCCCCAGGCCTTCAAAACCAAAGCGGGTCAATGTATTTACCGCATCCGTAGTTAATCCTTGGTTGGCATAATTGCGATCAATCCAATATCCGATGTGAGCACCCCGCATGGCGCCGAAAATGACGCCACCCATGGTGATTTGGCCAACAAGGTTTGCATCTTTCCACATCATAAATGAGTACGAACGGCCGGCGCGGGCCTCGCGATTAATGGCGCTCACCATTGAATAAAACGAAGGGCGCTTACTTATAAATTCACTCTCGGGGGTTTCTTCCGGCACGCGTGGAAGGGTTGCTTCCCAGGGCGTGAGCCACTCTTTATTCTCTGCACGAACGGCATCCCATTGTGACTTATCGCGAAATCGTGCAGGCCTTAAGAGGATATATTCTCCCGCAAGAGTGACCGGCCACATTCTTAGATGTATCGGCGCTCGAGAACTACAACGGTGACTTCTGCTCCAGCGGGTTTTTCACTTTCTCCCTCTGGGATTGCAATAAATGCATTGGCGTCAGACAAGGTCGCTTGCTCATCTTGTGAACCCAAAGCGGCGACTGATGTACCGTCTTCGCTCAATATTGCTCGAATATATGACCTGGTATCGGGGTTTGATTCAAGACCCTTTTCTAAACGAGCCTTTAATGATGGGCGGTGAATTGTGGCAGCGCCCAGCATCGTGCGGATCATTGGGCGGACCAGGAGTTCAAAAGAGATATAAGCGGCGACAGGATCTCCTGGCAAAGTAACGACTGGAACTTTATCTGGACCGATGAGACCAAAATTGTGGCGGCCGCTTGATTCGATAGCTACTTCAACCGCGGTGATTTCGCCCATTTTCGAAAGTGTGCGAGTAATCAAGTCAAAAGAATCATCATGGCGCTCACCGCTAATGATTATCAAATCTGCACGCACGAGTTGATCTTCTATGACGGCTTGCAGTTGATCCTCATTCTCAGGAATCGAATGCACGCGATAGGCGACCGCGCCGACTTCGCGAACTGCTGTAGTAAGTAACCAAGAATTTGTCTCGAACTCTTGCGTGCCAGTTAGAGTCTCGCCCGGTTCGACCAAATCTGGTCCGGCAGAGATCACAACTACACGCGGGTGCGGGCGGGTTGACAGATTATCGCGACCAATCGATGCCGCTAATCCGATTTGAGTCGAGCGGATACGGCTACCCGATTTCATGACCAATCTTTCGCCAGCATAAACATCTTCAGCCAAAGTCGCTCCATGGGCATCCAGGAGCGGCATATCGAATGGTTCTAGGGGTTTACAGAGATTTAAGAGCGCAGTGAGGACTTCATCAACTCGCATTCGCTCTGCCATAATCGCTAACCTTACTTGTTGGGTAGATATTTCTAGGGGATTTAAATGGTGGATGGCGCGATGAAAACTCAATCCAAGAGTGAGTTGCGTCAAATTCTTCGCAAGCAACGGGCTGAAAAATATAAAACTCACAGTCTTCTCCACATTTCGCAAATCCCTCAAGTAGAAAAAGCCCAAACCATCGCTTCATATTTCTCATATGGAGATGAACCAGATACTCACGCCCTCAATCAACATTTAATCTCACAAGGCAAAAGAATTCTCTTGCCACGCATTAAGGGTGATGATCTTGAGTGGGTGCAATGGGACGGTAGCCCTGAGCAGATTTCTTCACAGAAATTTATTCCAGAGCCAATTGGAGATGCAATTACAGATACCAGCTCCATTGAGGTAGTGCTTGTTCCAGCTCTTGCCATAGATAAGGCAGGTTATCGTTTAGGCCAAGGAAAAGGATTTTACGATCGAGCACTTAAAGATTTGTCTGCCTACACAATCGGAATCGTCTTTCCTCACGAATTGCTAAGCCAATCTCTCCCAAAAGATTCTTGGGATGTTCCCGTCGGCCTGGTTGAAACAACTCACTGAGTTAAGGAAGATTACGAGCAATCACAATTCGTTGAATCTGATTTGTTCCTTCGTAAATTTGAGTAAGTTTTGAATCTCTCATCATTCGCTCGACAGGATAATCACTGACATACCCGTATCCGCCAAGAATTTGAACTGCATCGGTAGTTACTTTCATTGCAACATCGCTGGCTAAAGTTTTGCATGCTGCTGAGAAGAATTTAAGGTCGGAATCGCCTCGCTCGCTCTTTGCTGCTGCTGCATAGGTAAGTTGACGTGCGGATTCAATAGCTATCGCCATATCTGCCAACATAAATTGAATCGCTTGGAAATCAAAGATCTCTTTACCAAATTGTTTGCGCTCATGTGAATATTTCTTAGCAACATCAAATGCTCCTTGTGCCAAACCAAGTGCCTGTGCTGCAATGGTAATTCTGGTGTGATCTAAAGTATCCATGGCGAGAGCAAAGCCTTTACCGATTTCGGAAATTCGGCGGTCATCAGGTACGGTGACATTATCGAAATAAACTTCTCGCGTTGGAGAACCGCGAAAACCCATCTTCTTCTCTGGTGCACCAAATGAAACTCCTGAATCACTCTTCTCGATTACAAAAGCTGTGATTCCTTTAGAGCCAAGCGAAGGATCCGTCTGCGCAATAACTGTGTAGAAGTCAGAGATTCCTGCGTTTGAAATCCATTTCTTACTTCCGTTAATTACCCAGTTATCACCCTGGCGTTCTGCTTTAGTTTTGAGAGCAGATGCATCAGAGCCTGCTTCAGATTCAGAGAGGCAGTAGGAGAAACCTTTACCTTTAGCTAGTTGAGAGAGCCATCGGTTCTTCTGTTCGTCGTTTCCACCAAGCATTAATGGAACAGAGCCGAGTTTATTTACAGCAGGAATGAGTGAAGATGATCCACAGACGCGAGCGATCTCTTCGATGATAATTACGATTGCCAAAGCATCAGCGCCATCTCCACCGTTCTCGGCTGGAACATGCGCTGCGAAGAGACCAGATTTAATGAGCGCATCATGTGCTTCTTGTGGGTAGCGATGATCTTCATCGACTGCGTGTGCAAATGGTTCAATCTCTTTTACAGCTAAATCGCGGATGCTGGCGCGCAGGTCGTTGTACTCCTGTGGCAGGAGATAGATATTCTCAAATGACATCTCTACTTATCCTTTGCATCGCGCTCTTGTAGTTTATTGAGATAAGCGTTGTACTGCGCGAGCTCATCTGGTTCGCCCATCGCAGCAAGGCGAGCTTCGTTTCGGTCTATCCGAACCGTCTCTCGCTTATCTTCACGCATCCATAATATAAAGGTTGATATCAAAGCCAACAACATAGGAATCTCTCCCATAGCCCAGCCCACTGAACCACCTGCCTCTTGGTCATCAAGTGCGCTGGTAATCCATGGAGTACGCAAAGATTCGTAATAGCCGCCGTCGATTAAGCTGGTCTGTGACATCAATGCAATTGAGAAGAAAGCATGCAAGCTCATTGCGCCGAAAAGAATCACAATACGCAAAATGTGTGGATATCTCTTTGGATTTGGATCTATTCCGATGATGACATTAAAGAAAAGAAAGCCCACGAGAATAAAGTGAATATTCATAAGGAAGTGGCCGGCATGGTTCTGCATAAGAGTTCCAAATAGGTCAGTGAAGTAAAGAACAAAGAGCGACCCATCAAAGAGGGCAAGTGCGGTAATTGGATTTGTGAGCACCTTCGAATAACGAGAATGCAGCACAGTGAGTGCCAGATTTCTTACTCCTCTTTCCTGTCCGTCTCGCGATTGCGGAAGAGTACGCAGGGCTAAGGTGATTGGGGCGCTCATCACAAGAAAAATTGGTGCAACCATTCCAAGGAGCATGTGGGCAATCATGTGATACTCAAATGAGAAGAGCGCATAAACACCGAGCCCACCTGAAGTCGCAAAATCGATAAGTACGATTCCGATTGCAAATGCAACCGTACGACCAACAGGCCAAGAATCGCCTCTCTTCTTTAGAACAATTACACCCTTGATATATAGAGCTGTCGCAACAATTAAAATTGCAATCATCAAGGCATCTGGGTTGTACTCAAAAAGAAGATTACGTAACGACGGTGGAGGTGGTGATGGCATTCCAACTTTGATTTCAGCAATTGTAAGTTGTGAAATATCGCCGATGGGTGGCTGTATCCGCGAAAGCCAACTACCCAAAAGGGCTACGCCTGACATCACCATTGCCTCAACAGAAATCAAACGCAGCAGGTCTTTTAACTTCATCTCGTCTCGAGATTGAAGTGCTTTTCGATTTGCGTTACCCATTGCTAATAAAGCAATAGTGAGAATGATTTTTGCAATCACGATGTATGAGTACTGGCTATTCCATGATGAGCGATCTTGCAATCTAGTGAAGGCTGTTGCGACTCCACTTACTGAAACCGCGATTGCTGCCCATAGCGCTAAGGCGGAGAAGCGATATAGGGCTGTAATGCGTAATTCACGCGGGATTACCAGAATTCCAAAGAGGCTACCCACCCAGAGTGAAATTGCTACAACATGGACCACGAGCGCACCAATTGCAAGTGAGTGCGAGCCTCCTGCTGCTGCGTGGCTCTGAAAGACAGGTGAAGTAAGTCCCACAATTGCTAGAAGCGTGAAGATGAGAAGTGGAAGTGCACGTTTAATGAATGGCAGCGCAGTTAAGACAATCGCAATTATCACAATTTGGATAAACATTGATTTGCCCAAGTCAGTTTGGGTTAAGTATGAAGTCAATGTTTGCGAATCAAATGAGGAGAAAATTGAGGTACCTAAAATCTCAGAGACTTTAAAGAGGATTACTAGGAAAGCCGTTACGAACCAAAGCAATGTGAGAAGTGATGCCTTTTTCTTAACCGCTAAAGCTGCTTCAGAGAGAGATCCATCTTTATTTGGAATAAAAATAGATGCAGAGAGCAACGTACCTATCGCTGCGAAGGCGAGTAAGTAATACGCGCCTTGATTTAGAATCATCTCTCGCGATACAGCTTTCGTGCATACCGCGCAAGAACAACAGTTACAACAAGTGAGGCAAGCAATAGACCAAATACAAAGAGGTTGGTACCGGCATCATTTCCAGTAGGTGTACTGCTCTGTGTTGGTGTTGGTTGTGGGGTTACCGGTGCAATCACTTGTGGTTCATTAAAATTAAATCTAAACGACCCAGTGAGTGGAAGATCGTTCTCAGCAAGCAATGTGTATGTGACTGTATAAATCCCAACTCGAGTGAGATTGGTAAGTCCAACAACCACTTCATTCTCTGCAATTGAAAGTGTGCCATCGTCAACGCGATTTCCTAATGGATCGGTGACGGTAACTTCATTTCCAAATTCCATAACGGGAAGTTCAGTTGTAATTGTGACCACGCTTGGTGCGCTTTCGAGTGATTGGCCCGATGTAGGAGTGGTTGAAATAATGGAGTTAGCGAGCGCCGGCGATATGCCAGTAAGGATGACGAGTCCAAGAGCAAGGGTTGTTGCACCAATTAGCTTCTTCATCACGACCCCCATCTCGTAGCGCTATCAATGAGCCCAGCCAATTAGCTGTGCTGGCAGGCTCTTTGCCCCTGCCGATTCGCTCCTATCGTGTCACCTCTTTAGACTTAGGCGCTACCCCAAGAGCCCGAGCGAAAGGTCACACTCTGATGCCTACCTATCAATATGTATGTACAGCCTGCGATCATGGATTCGAGGCGGTTCAATCCTTTAGCGATGACGCCCTTACCCAATGCCCCGAGTGTGAAGGTCCGGTAAAGAAGGTTTATGCCGCGGTAGGGGTCGTCTTCAAAGGCTCAGGTTTCTACAAAACCGATTCTGCGCCTAAGCCAACATCTAGCGAAAATTAATCATCGTGATGGGGCGGTTTATCGCCCTGAATCTCTGCATCTCTGCGACTTTGCTCACCCGCATCTTCTTGCGGGTCGCGCTCATCATCGGTTGTGACCGGAAAGATATTACTCACAGCCATTACCCCCATTTTCTGCACGATTAGCTATATCGAATACTACATACTTTCCCAATGTTCGAAAGACTGGGCCATTTCGCCGTTCGACGCCAAAAAATTGCCGTCATTACCTTTGTATTCTCGATTTTGATCTCTGGCGTTGTCGGAACGCAGGTCTTTAGCCGTCTAGATTCAGGCGGATACTCAATCGCATCCAGTGACTCTTATAAAGTCTACGAATACATCAGCGATACGCTCAATGAGAGCGAGCCAGCGGTAGTAGTGATGGTTGACGCTGGTGAAAGTGTTGATCAAGTCGGTATTCGTGATCGTGCGCTCGCTCTTGAAAAATCTATGGGTGCAGAAGATGGCGTGGCTAAGACGGTCTCGTATTGGTCTACTGGTGGAGCGCCTTCACTTAAATCTAGTGACGGTAACGCTGCTTACATTTTGGTCTATGGCGAGGGAGATGTATTCAGCCCCAAGAGTCAGAGCCTCGGAAAGATTTTTCAGCAAGAGTACGACGGTTCGGTAGCAGGTTTCGATTTATATGCCAGTGGTTATGGTGTCATCGGAAATGCAATCACTGAAAAGATCAGTAAAGATCTCAAGCTCTCAGAATCAATTTCAATTCCGCTGACATTTCTCCTTTTAGTCTTAGTCTTTGGAGCGCTCGCTGCATCCGCTATGCCATTGATTGTTGGTGTCTTTGCAATATTGGGCGCCTTCTT
>WLDZ01000001.1 GCA_009704515.1 Actinomycetota bacterium | reverse complement strand
TCTGCATTGGCGCTATAGCGATGCTGCGCGCATTAAGCAGGCGCGCGCACGTTTAGATGATGAACTCGCCACCGTTGCCACACTTGGTTTTGAATCCTACTTTCTCACCGTTGCTGATATCACTGACACTGCTCGCGAAAAAGGCATTCGTGTTGCAGCGCGTGGCAGTGGTGCCGGTTCTCTGATCTGTCACTTACTCGGAATCTCAGGTGTTGATCCCATCGAACATGGGCTTCTGATGGAGCGCTTCTGCTCGCCTCTTCGTATGGCACTTCCTGATATTGATATCGATGTTGAATCAGCGCGACGCCTTGAAATTTACGACGCCATCTTTAACCGTTACGGCACTACATCGTGGTCTGATCCCAACGCTATAGCGCGATGTGCCACAGTTTCGATGGTTGAACGTTATCGAGCTCGCCACGCTATTCGCGATGCTGGCGCAGCCCTTGGCCTACCTGCGGTCGAGATTGATCTTTTAGCAAAGTCGATGCCACATATTCGCGCTGCAAATATCTCGGCAGCGCTGGCATCACTACCTGAACTCAAATCACTTAATACATCATCTCCGCTTGCTGCGATGACAATTGCGCTAGCGCAACGCCTTGATGGTCTGCCACGCCATCTCTCGATGCACCCATGTGCAATTGCTCTCTCTGATGCCACTCTCTTAGATCGTGCACCGCTGCAAATTGGGGCAAGTGGTTATCCGATGCTCGAATTCGATAAAGATGATGTCGAAGATATCGGGCTACTTAAACTCGATGTCTTGGGTGTTCGAATGCAATCTGCAATTGCCCACGCTGTCGATGAGATCAAACGTACTCACGATCCAGAATTTGATATCGATGCCATCCCGCTCGATGATCCCAATACCTACGCACTTATTAGAACGACAGATACTCTCGGACTCTTTCAAATCGAGAGCCCAGGCCAGCGCGAACTCATCGGCAAGCTTCAACCACGCACCTTTAACGATCTGATTATTGATATCTCGCTCTTTCGTCCTGGACCAGTCAAGAGCGACATGATCCGTCCATTTCTTGAAGCCCGTGAAGGCTTTAAATCAGCTCGTCTTATCCATCCCAAGCTAGCTCCTATCTTGAGTGAGACCGAAGGCGTTGTTGTCTTTCATGAACAAGTAATTTCGATTATCTCTGTCATGACTGGTATCTCTCTCGCTGCTGCCGACGAGAAACGTCGCGCACTTGGCAGTAAAGAAGGACAACAAGAAGTTTGCGATTGGTTCTTCCCTGCAGCCACAGAGGCAGGGTTCGATCTCGCAATCATTACTGAGATTTGGGAAGTTCTGCGCGCCTTCGCATCATTTGGTTTCTGCAAAGCGCATGCTGCTGCCTTTGCCCTGCCCACATATCAATCAGCATGGCTTAAGACCCATTACCCAGCAGCTTTCTTTTCGGGTGTCCTTACTCATGATCCTGGAATGTATCCCAAGCGTCTTATGCTCGATGAAGTGCGTCGGATGGATATTCCTATTGCACCCCTTGATATCAATTATTCAGATATCGATTATCGAATTGATTCTGATACCCATCACCCTGATTCCCATGGCACTGGTATTCGTATTGCACTCTCTGCAATCTCTGGCGCTAGCTCGACTGAACTTGCTTCTATTAAAAGCGGTCAGCCCTATATTGATTTAGCAGATTTTTATCGTAGATCTGGCGCATCACTTCCGACTATTGAGACTCTTATTCTTACCGGTGCATTTGATGAGGTGCATATCAAGGGAGATTCAGATAAAGATATTACCCATCGAGATTTACTATTGCATTTAGCTGACCTTCAAAAATCTAGCGCCCCAGCGTTAGCTGGCGCACAGATGTCACTTGGCCTGGCACCACCTGCACTTACCTTAAGTGGCTTACCTGCAATGGGGCGAGCAGAGAAAATCGGTAATGAACTTACGCGGTTAGGTATGGATATCACCGAACATTTGCTTGCTAGCTATGCCCCTTTTCTTAATGAGATTGGCGCGATTCGATCATGTGATCTATTGGCGCAACGAAACAATATGTCAGTACTTGTTGCTGGCGTAAAGGTTGCGCTGCAATCTCCACCGATACGTTCTGGTAAACGCGTTCTCTTCCTTACTCTCGATGATGGTTACGGCTGTAGTGACTCGACATTTTTTCCTGATGTCTTAGCAAGCAGTACATATGCCCAGACTCTCCAAAGCGCATCGCTCTTCTTAGTGCGTGGCACTACTCGTCGCACAGGCGAACGCGGTATCTCTATTCGCGCAACAGGTGTGTGGAGCCTTGCTACTGCCCACGATAAGTGGCAAGCACGAGGTAGTGTGGCGATATGAGCACGATCTTGCATGTCGATATGGATGCCTTCTATGCATCTGTCGCCGAACTTGATCACCCCGAACTCCGCGGCAAAGCCTTAGTAGTTGGCGCAGGTGCACGCGGTGTCGTTCTCTCTGCAAATTACGAGGCTCGCAAGTTTGGCATCAGGGCTGCAATGCCAGTAGGGCGCGCACAGAGAATGGCGCCCCATGCCATATTTATCGCCCCCGAGCATCATCGCTATGCCGAAATATCTGAACGCGTAATGGCAATTTTTGCCGCCTTTACTCCTAAGGTCGAACCCATCTCACTCGATGAAGCTTTTCTAGATGTCACTGGTGCTATTCGTTTGCTCGGAAACGGTCGAAAAATCGCGGAAGATATTCGAGCTCGTGTATTTAAAGAAGAAGGCATTACCTGTTCGGTCGGTATCGCACAATCAAAATTTATTGCAAAACTTGCATCACAACATTGCAAACCCAATGGCATGCTAGAGATTAGAGAAGAACGAATTTTAGAATTTCTTCATCCGCTACCTGTAGCAGCAATGTGGGGAGTCGGACCGAAAACAGGAGAAGCACTTGCCAAACTTGGCCTTCATACCATTGGAGATATTGCAGCTACTCCGCGTGCAACTTTGATTCGAGCGTTAGGTGAAGCATCAGGAGCATCGCTCTACGAACTTGCCTGGGGGAGAGATTTCCGCGAAGTGAGCAATGATGAATCCGATAAGAGCATCAGCGCTGCCGAAACTTTCTCTCATGACCTTGATAATCCCGAAGAGATCTTGCGTGAGTATTTACGATTGACCGAGAAAGCATCTGCTCGTTTACGTGATCGCGAACTTTTCGCCAAAACGATTTCGATTAAAGTGCGTTTCTCTGATTTCACTACTATCAGTCGAAGTAAGACGTTGCCTCAACCGATTGATAGCACGCAAGAAATTTATGAAGTTGTCCGCGCGCTCTATAAAGCGTTAAAAATTGATCGAGCTAGATTGCGACTTGTTGGCGTGAGCTTAGAAAATCTTCAAGAGGGAGCCCACGAACAGATGCTTCTGGGTTCGCGAGAGAAAGGTTGGCGTGAGGCAGATACCGCCATTGACCGTGCCAGAGCCCGTTTCGGCTCTTCAAGTGTGCGCCCTGGCAGGTTAATTGAGCCTGAAAGCGACCCAGAGGGCGAGAATTAGGCCTGAGATGACGGATAGCCAGAACTGTTCTATTCTGTTGCCATGGCACTATCAGATAGAGAACGGCGCTTACTTGCCGAGATGGAGGCTGCATTAGCCTCTGATGATCCACGCCTGCAGAGCACGCTTTCAAGCGGTGATACAGCAACAATTCTGCGCGGAAAATCTTCATCTCTTATCAAGGCGGCAGCCCTTGTTCTTATCGGAATAGCTACCCTCTTTTCGGGCCTCATCTCTCAGATTCCGCTTATTGGCATTGCTGGCTTTCTCGTTACATTGACAGGTCTAGTTGTGGCAATTCGCTCGCTCAGCGCTCCTATCCAAGGGGTAGCTCGCTCAGGGGGCAAGGGTGCACCTAAATCAGGGGGTATCTCATCTCGTCTACAAGAACGTTGGGATCGCCGCTCCTTCGAGGAGTAATCCCCGCTTAAATCTCAACCGTCTCAACCGGTCCAAAGCAGCCATATTGGCAGGGGGCCGGTTTTTTTGCGCCCAAAATCAGTGGGGGCGATAGGGGAGAGAGGGGGAAAAAAGTGGGCCAGTGTGGTGAAAAAAGGAGGAAAGTGGTGTAAAGTGGGGAACTAAGCGTAGATGTTGCGCTTAATACCTTGGGGAAGGTGAGTTAATTTCAATGTTTTTAGGCACTCACGAACCGCGCCTTGATGAGAAGGGTCGTTTAATCCTTCCTGCCAAATTTCGTGAAGAGCTATCTCCTGGCCTTGTCATTACAAAAGGACAAGAACGTTGCCTCTATGTCTTCCCAGCTACTGAATTTGCCCAGATCACCGAAACTCTTCGACAAGCGCCTGTAACTGCAAAAGGCGCTCGCGATTACCAGCGCGTGATGTTTGCCGGCGCACACGATGAAATTCCTGACCGTCAAGGTCGAATCACTATTCCATCAGGGCTTCGCACATATGCCGGTTTAGAAAGAGAGTGCGTCGTCATCGGCGCCAATACCAGAGTTGAAATCTGGGATAGCGCTGCATGGAGTGCATACCTCGCAGATCGCGAATCAACTTTTGCTGACGTTTCTGAAGAAGTTTTTCCGGGACTCTTTTAGATCGTCAGCAAACAACTTTATAGCTAGAACAAAAAAACTTAATAACAACTAGATAAAAACTAAATATGGCCGCACTCACCTGTGGCCACCGCCGACCCAATGCACAAGTAATTCTTGTAAGAGTGATTACTCGAATTAAGTGGGGCCGACAGCGGCGCCTCTTCCCCGGCGTCGCTTTCGAATATCTATCCGTCGGCCGGCGGTGACCAGAGTTGAGTGAAGAAGCGCAAGAAAAAAAGTTAAAGGGAGGAGAGTGCATGGAACACATTTCAGTAATGCGTGATCGCTGTGTTGATCTCCTTGCCCCTTCTATAAATTCTCACGAGAAGCCAGTTATTGTTGATGCCACACTTGGTTTGGGTGGTCACTCTGAAGCGCTACTTCAACGTTTTGAAAACCTAACTGTCATTGGTATCGATCGCGATCTACAAGCAATTGCTAAAGCCGAAGTACGACTAGCGTCATTTGGAGAGCGATTCAAAACTGCACATTCAATTTTCGATGATATTTCAGAGATAGTTAATGATTTTGGATTTTCACAAATCAATGGTGTCCTTTTTGACCTTGGTGTCTCTTCGATGCAATTAGATCAAGAAACACGCGGATTCTCTTACTCACATGATGCTCCTCTGGATATGCGCATGGATCAATCAACCGGAATCACAGCTAGCGACATCGTTAACACCTTCGAACCTGGTGAAATTGTCAGAATTCTTCGTGTTTATGGAGAAGAGAAATTTGCAACACGAATTGTCGAAAACATCGTTAAAGCTCGCGCAATAGCGCCGCTAAACTCGACGGTAGCCCTAGCTACTTTGGTAAAAGAGAGTATTCCTGCTGCTACCCGGCGCACTGGTGGCAATCCCGCAAAGCGCACATTCCAGGCGCTTCGTATTGCCGTCAATGACGAGCTCGGTGCAATCGAACGCGCAATCCCTCAGGCGCTGGCAAGAATTATTGTTGGCGGAAGAGTTGTTGTTATGTCCTTCCAGTCACTGGAAGACCGCATCGTAAAAGAGATTTTTGCAGAAGCATCAACTTCAAAGAGTCCTCGCGAGCTCCCTATTGAGCTACCTGAATACGCTGCTAAATTTAAGTTGGTATTTAACTCAAGTGAGAAGCCAAGCGCTGTAGAGATTGAAGAAAACTCACGGGCCGCATCGGTGCGATTACGCGCAATTGAGCGGGTCGCAGCATGAGTACTTCAGCGGCAAGAGTCTCAACTGCAATTACTGTAGGCATCAAACGCCAGGTCGTAGATCGCACAGCGCAGGTAATCTATACAACTTTTCCGAAGATGAGCGTTGAGCAAGAAGGTAGCCGTAAATACTTCGCAATCTTTCTTACAACAGCTGGTTCACTTGGTTTCCTCGCTCTCTTAACAATTAACACATTGTTAGCCCAGGATGCATTCACTCTCTCTAATCTTAAAGTTGAGGCGAAAATGGTTGCCGATCAGCGAGATGCCATAAATCGTGAAATTGATGCCAAGTCTGCTCCAAATGCTCTAGCTAACGCTGCTACGAAGTTAGGTATGTCGCCATCTCAGCAACCAATTTTTCTCAACCTTGAACCAAGTGTGGTGAGCAATGGGTGATCTCCAGATAGCGAAATCTAGAATTCGTATTCTTGCTCTAGTTTTCACCGTTATTCTTGCGCTTTTTAGTATTCAGCTTGTGAGAGTTCAAGTCGTAGAGGCAGCAAACTACAAACTGCGAGCAATTGATGAGATGGAAACCACTCGCAACATCCAGGCACCACGTGGTGAGATCACAGATATTAATGGAATTGCATTTGCGCGAAGTGTTTCAGCGATAAGCGTTGTCGTTGATCAGACCCAGATTAAAGACCCAGCAAAAACTGCAGCATTCGTGGCTCCGATTCTGAGCCTTCCCGTAGAACAAGTTCAGGAAGCAATTACTGGCACTCGTAAGTATTCAATGGTGCTAAAGAATGGCCGTCCCGCACTATGGGAGAAGCTCACAAATGCCATCGATTCTTACAATGCCCAGCTCTCAAAAGAAGAGTTTGGTGAGCGAATCATCGGATTCTTCCCTGAGCGCTCTTTCATCCGTGAATATCCTTCAGGTCAATTCATATCATCACTCGTTGGCTTTGTTCGTGCTGATGGAGTCGGTGCATCAGGAATTGAATCAACACTTAACTCCATAATTTCCGGTACCGCTGGGCGTTATTCATATGCGCGTGCCAACGGCGCAGAGATTCCTGGTTCACAAAGCGAGATTGTTGCACCCAAGAAAGGCAGCACTATCCGACTTACTATCGACCGGGATGTGCAATGGGTTGCAGCTAAAGCAATTGCCGATGCTGTAAAAGAAACTGGTGCAGTAAACGGCACAGTCATTGTGATGGATCCAAGAACTGGTGCAATCATCGCTCATGCAACGGCGCCAACATTTAATCCAAATCAAACCAAAGGCGTTCCACTAGAACTTATGAGAAATCCTTCGGTTCAAGATGTTTATGAACCTGGTTCAACCGGAAAAGTCATGACGATTGCAGCAGCTCTTGAAGAGGGGACAATTACCCCAACAACAGTTCTCCGTGTGCCTGATTCGCTCTATCGCGCAGGAAAGGTATTCCGCGATCACGATCCACACCCAGTTCAGCACCTTACAACAACAGGAATCTTGGCTGTCTCATCAAATACTGGATTAATCAAAGTAGGAGAGACTCTCGGCAGCGAGAAGCTACATGATTACCTAACCAAATTTGGAATCGGTGAAAAGACTGGCTCTGGTTTAGCCGGAGAATCTGCCGGAATCCTTCACCCTGTCTCTAAATGGTCTGGCACAACAGCACCTACTGTCGCATTCGGGCAGGGTTATTCACTTACTGCTATGCAAGCAACTAGCGTTTTTGCAACTATTGCAAATGGAGGAGTGCGGGTCTCACCAACAGTAATTGCGGGAATCCGCGATGAATCTGGAAATTTCACCCCAGCTGGTAATCGTGATTCAGTGCGAGTAATAAGTACCGCTAATGCCGCAAAACTTCGCACAATGATGGAGAGCGTTGTTTCGAACCATGGAACTGCACCAACAGCTGCGATTCCCGGATATAGAGTTGCTGGCAAAACTGGTACTGCGCAACGCGTAGATCCAATGACTGGTAAATACAGTGGATACACAGCATCGTTTATTGGTTTTGCTCCAGCAGATAGCCCACGATTTGTAATCAATGTGACACTACAACGTCCCGTCAATGGTCACTTTGGTGGTTCGCTCTGTGGTCCGGTCTTTAAAAAGGTGATGACTTTCGTTCTTCAATCAAAGCATGTTGCTCCAACTGGAACTGAAGTGGCTCGAGTCGCTCTTAATCAAGCCGAGCTGAGGAAGATGGAGTCAGAGCAACGAGCAAAGAGCAATATTAAGACAAGCCAAGCGAGTGTAAAAACAGAATGATTCGTCCGATAGGCGAGAAAAGTTTCTCTCTTACAGAAGCTGCACGGCTATTAGGTGGCGAAGTTATTGGTGAAGCCACTTTAAATTTCACAGGTGTAGCCCAAAATGACAAAGAAGTTGAGCCTGGAGATATCTTTGTGGCACTCTCTGGCGAAAAGCATGATGGCGCTCAATACATTGACCATGCCAAGTTAAACGGGGCTGTAGCGGTCTTGCACGATAGAGATGAACAATTTGATTCACTCGGACTGCCACGACTCCTTGTGGCAAATCCGCGAGAGGCAGCTGCAGTCCTTGCATCAACTTTCTACGGAGATCCCGTCCGCTCTATGCAGAGCATCGGAATAACGGGAACCAATGGTAAAACCACAGTCACTACTCTTCTTTATCAAATCTTCTCAGCGATTGGCCGAGAGAGTGGGCTAATCGGCACCGTGGAAACGCGATTAGGAAACGATCGAGTAAAGAGTCTCAGGACTACTCCGGAAGCTTCCGAACTTCAAGCACTTGCTGCGGCGATGCAAGAACGCCATATGCGCCACCTAGTTATGGAAGTTTCTAGCCATTCAATAGCCCTCAAACGAATATTGGGATCCCACTTTGCAGCGGTAGGGTTCACAAATCTTTCTCAAGATCACCTTGATTTCCATAAGGACATGGAGAGTTACTTCCAAGCGAAGGCCGCTCTCTTTACTCATGAATACGCGGACCAGGCATTTATTAATATTGATAATGCTTACGGCGAGAGACTCTTCAGTAGCGCTGAGATTCCCGCTATCTCACTCTCTCGCTCTAATTCCAAAGCGCAATGGCATTTCACCGAGATACATCCAACTGCATCTGGTTATGACTTTACGATTCGTGGTCGCGATGGAATTCTGATTGAGTCCAAGACTCCCATGCATGGGGGATTTAATTTAGATAACCTGCTGATGGCCGTTGCGATTGCTCATCATTTTGAAGTTGATCCACTCGAATTAGCCACAATTCTGCCCTCAATGCATGGAGCACAGGGAAGGCTTGAAGCAATCAACCTTGGTCAGAACTTCAAAGCACTGGTTGATTACGCGCACTCACCTGACGCAGTCAGCAATGTGCTCTCAGCAGCTCGCGAATTCACCACAGGAAGATTAATTGCTATTTTGGGTTGCGGTGGAGATAGAGATACATCCAAGCGAGCCCCTATGGGAGAGGCGCTTTCGAGCGGGAGTGATATTGCCATCTTTACTAGCGATAATCCCCGAAGCGAAAACCCAATCGAAATCCTTAATCAAATGACCGCTGGAATCTCAATAACCGACCCTTCGCAAGTAATTGTTGATCGCCGAGAAGCGGTAAAACATGCAGTTTCGATTGCAACTGCAGGAGACACTATTTTGCTTCTTGGTAAAGGACATGAAAGCGGTCAAGATATTGGGGGATTGATTCAAGATTTCGATGACCGCCTTGTCTTAGCAGAATTAATCGAGGCAAAACGATGATTGCATTACAGGCCAGCGCTATTGCAGAAATAGTAGGAGGAAAGTTACACGGAGATGACTGCCTAGTAACTGCAGCTCCTGAGATTTCTTCACTCAAATCTACAGATGGATCAATCTTTCTCGCCATCAAAGGTGAGAATGTAGATGGGCACGATTACATCTCTGATGCATTCGCAAAAGGTGCAGTACTAGCACTTACTAGCCGAGTCTCGAAAGAAAGATGTGTTGTAGTTCCAGATGTCGTACAGGCGATATCGCAATTAGCAACGCACATACGCAGCTTGCTTCCAGAACTTACGGTTATTGGTATTACTGGTTCGCAAGGTAAAACCACAACAAAGGAACTCCTTTCTCATGTCCTTGCTGGCCATGGAGAAACTATCGCTCCAACAGGAAATTACAATAATGAGCTAGGTGTACCTCTCACACTTCTCCGTTGTACCGAATCTACAAAATTTGCTGTGATTGAAATGGGAGCAAGGCATATGGGTGATATCGCAACCCTCTGCGAAATAGCTAAGCCGAATATTGGTGTGGTACTTCGTGTTGCGGCTGCTCATCTGGGTGAATTTGGCTCACTTGAAAAAATCGCTCAGACCAAGTCGGAGATGATTGAAGGGCTAAAGGGTAAAGGGGTCGCTGTACTAGGTACATATGATTCATATACCCCGAAAATGAGCTCCAAGCATTCTGGATTGGTAATCACTTTCGGAGAGACGAGTGAGAATCCAATTCGCGCTACAGAGATTGAACTCCGTGAAGGATGTGCGCACTTTGATTTGGTTACACCTGGCGGCCGAAGCCCCGTAGCGCTGCGTTTAGTGGGACTGCATCAAGTTGCCAATGCGTTAGCGGCAGCAGCAGTTGCTCATATTCTTGGATTTTCTACAGATGAGATTGCAAACTCCCTCTCGCTCGCGGATTCGCAAGCTAAATGGAGAATGGAGATCCACCAGCTTCCAGAGCTCACTCTTATCAATGATGCCTATAACGCCAGCCCTGATTCGATGGAAGCTGCGCTGCGTACCCTTGCCTACTTCTCGCAAGAGAGGGGCGGAGAATCTTGGGCCTTCCTCGGAAAGATGGCAGAGCTCGGCGAGTCATCACCGCAGGAGCACGAGAAAATTGGCACCCTTGCCTCAGAGATTGGCATAGATCATCTCATCGCAATAGCTTCCCCAGAGTTTGCTGGAGCGGTAGTCGGATCGGCAGGAGGAGAGACTGGAATGTCGATCCACTTATGTGCCGATAAGAGCGAAGCGCTAAAACTTATTGAATTCATTAACCCAGGAGATGTTGTTCTTTGCAAAGGTTCACGTTCGGCAGGACTCGAAGAGGTTGCGGATGAAATAATTGATCGGTGGAAGTTACGAATGGAGAATCAGTAAATGAAAGAGATTCTCATCTCGGGCTCACTAGCCCTCTTCTTTTCGCTCTTTGGTACGCCAATTCTCATCAAACTACTCGCTCGCCGCGGATACGGGCAATTTATTCGAGATGATGGACCATCTTCGCATCACACTAAGCGCGGAACGCCCACCATGGGCGGAATCATCATCATCTTCTCCGTTATCGCTTCCTACTTTATTGCTCACCTTCTTACCGGAAACACTGTAAGCGTTTCAGCGGTGCTTGTACTCGGCCTAGTAGTTGCTCTTGGTTTCCTGGGCTTCCTAGATGATTACATGAAAATCTCTCGTCAAAATTCGCGAGGAATCAGCGGTAAACAAAAGATTCTTGGTCAAGTTGTTGCTGCTTCAATTTTCGGATACTTAGGGCTTCAGTTTCCTGATAAAGATGGCTTAACTCCAATTAGTACTCAGCTTTCTACAGTTCGTGACACCTCGATTACATTAGGCGTCGTAGCAGTAATCATCTGGGTAGCCTTTATGGTCACCGCAACCAGTAACGGAGTCAATCTCACTGACGGTTTAGATGGACTCGCAACTGGTGCAGCGGTCATGACATTTATCGCCTTTATTTTGATTGGTGTATGGGAGTTTGGAGAAAGTTGCGCCATTAATCCAGGAAGTAATTGTTATGAGGTTCGCGATCCGCTTGACTTAGCTGTGCTCGCTGCAGCATTTGCGGGTTCGTGCACCGGATTCCTCTGGTGGAATGCATCGCCAGCCAAAATTTTTATGGGAGACACTGGTTCACTAGCTCTCGGTGCGGCTTTGGCAGGTATTGCGACATCTCTTCGAGTAGAACTATTGCTGATTCCACTCGGCGGATTATTTGTAATCATCACCATGTCTGTAGTTCTGCAAGTGGGCTACTTCAAATTAACTGGTGGCAAACGCCTCTTCCGAATGGCGCCACTCCAGCATCACTTTGAATTGTTAGGTTGGGGAGAAGTAACAATTGTGCTTCGCTTCTGGATTATTGCTGGGCTCTGTGTCGCGCTAGGTCTTGGACTTTTCTACACCCAGTGGATCGTAAGTTAGCGTCAAGGCCATGGCAGCTGATTTCTATAAATCTCTCTCTGAAAAGCGAATTGTTATCGCAGGGGCTGGAGTTACTGGCTTGCCTGTTGCCCGTGCACTTCAAAGTCGCGGAGCTGCAGTTTTCTTTGCAGATGATCGAATTACATCCGTCGATGGCTTTACAGTAAATACACCAAACAAAATTAAGGGTGAAGATTTTGATGCTCTCTTGGTTTCACCCGGCTGGCGGGAAGACCATCCGCTTATTCGCCTAGCAAAAAGTGAGGGTAAAGCTATCCTCAATGAAGTAGACCTGGCCTGGGCGCTCAAAAATGAAATCAATCCTGGCCAAAAATGGCTGGCACTTACTGGCACGAATGGCAAGACAACAACTGTTGAGATGGTGGCTCATATCTTTACAACGGCAAAGGTTAATGGCATTGCCTGCGGAAACGTTGGACGGACAGTAATCGAATCTGTTTTATCTCCAGAAAAATACGATGTTCTTATTCTCGAACTCTCATCCTTTCAGCTGCACTGGTTAGAAGATGCTGAATTCACATCGGCTGCGTTGCTCAATATTGCTGATGATCACATTGATTGGCATGGAAGCTTCGATGCATATGCACAAGCTAAAGTCTCAATCCTTGATAAGTGTGTAACAGGAATCCTTAATGCCGATGATGGCGAAGTTGTCTCTCGAACTGCACATTGGCGCGGGCGTAAGATTTTCTATAGCTTAGATACTCCTGCCCCTGGTGAAATCGGGATTGTAGAAGAGCTACTAATAGATCGCGCATTTGTTGCAGATGTCCAAGAAGCAAAGGTCTTTGCAGAGCTCACGGAAATCATTCCAACTGTTCCACATCAAATCTCAAACGCTCTTGCTGCAGCTGGACTAGCTTCGACAATAGGAATACCTCACGAAGAAATTCGTGCTGCACTCTCTACATTCAAATCAGGGGCGCATCGCATTGAAAAAGTTGGCGTATCTAATGAAGTGACGTGGATTGATGACTCAAAGGCCACTAATCCTCATGCGGCAGAAGCTTCGATTCTCGCCAATCTCTCGGTCATTTGGATTGCCGGTGGTTTGGCTAAAGGGGCGGCAATGCAGTCCTTGGTTGAGCGCACCTCGCCACGCTTGAAAGCGGCCATTTTGATTGGTGCCGACCGCGACTTGATCGCGGCAGAAATTAGAAAATTCAAGCCAGAGCTTCCCGTATTTCTCATTGATCCGCCAGCACATTATCAACAAAGTTCTGCCTCTAATGAGTTTATGGAATCTATCGTTGCGAAAGCCCAAGAATTAGCAGCACCCGGAGATTCAGTCTTATTAGCTCCGGCCTGCGCCTCTATGGATCAATTTTTATCCTATGCCGATCGTGGAGATAGGTTCCAACAAGCAGTTAAGAAAGTAGTCCTCGGTGAGCGATAAAAATGTAACCAGTAATGTAAAGAGCAAGTTCCTCGATCAACCGGTGAACCATTTTTACATGTTGATGATTAGTACATCCATTTTGATCGTACTTGGCCTGGTTATGGTCTTTTCTGCATCTTCAATCCATGCCATTGATACCAAGGGCTATGCCTTCGCGGTTGCGCTTCGCCAATTCATCTTTCTTCTACTAGCTATCCCGACTGCTATTTTCTTGGCGCGTCTTCCGCTAGAACGGTGGGAGCAGATTGCGAAATTTGGATTGGTGATTTCAATAGTCCTAGTTGCGCTCGTTCTTATCCCTGGCCTGGGTAAAGAAGTAAATGGAAATCGAAATTGGATCGATTTAAAGGTCATTGATATTCAACCTGGCGAATTCACCAAGTTGTTCCTGATTCTCTGGGCTAGTCTTTTGTTGGCCCGAAAAGAACGTGCACAGAAGATGCGTTTTAACGCAATCACTCTCATTGCTCCTGGATTTATCATCGTTATGGCGTTCATTATGCGTGGTGGAGATCTGGGAACGACTTCAGTGATTGCCGCAATTTTGGCTGGTTTGCTCTTTGTTTCAGGTGTTGACTTGAAGAAGATGGGCTTAGTAACTGCTGTCTTTAGTCTCGCTCTTGCTGTAGGAATTGCAACCTCGGATTACCGGCGTGCACGCTTTCTTGTCTTCCTAAATCCATTTGCGCCAGAAGATTACAAAAGTTTTGGATGGCAACCAGCGCACAGCTTGCTCGGGTTAGCTAGCGGAGGAGTTTTTGGTGTTGGTCTAGGAGGTAGCCGCCAGAAATGGGGCAACCTTCCAGAGGCACATACTGACTTTATCTTTTCGGTAATTGGTGAAGAGCTAGGTTTAGTTGGAACATGCGCTGTTCTGGTTTTAATCGGAACACTTATCTACTCCATTTTTAGAATTGCTCTTAAGGCGAAAGACCCATTTTCTCGATATGCAACGGCAGGGATAGCGTGCTGGATCGGAATTCAAGCTATTCTCAATATTGGCACTGCGATAAGCGTGCTCCCCGTAGTCGGTGTAACTCTTCCGCTCGTCTCCTATGGCGGTTCTGCTCTCCTCACGACAATCTTTGCATTAGGTTTTGTAATTGGAGTTTCTTTGCGAGATAAAGAGGTTTCAAAGGAGCTCGTCCGTAGATTCAAAGATAAGTAGGGTGCGCAGGCAAATATGAAGATTCTTCTTGCAGGTGGGGGAACGGCGGGTCACATTGAACCAGCTCTCGCTGTTGCCCGTTCGCTACGCAAGCTTGATCCAAGTTGTGATTTGCTTTTTCTGGGCAGTAAAGAGGGGCTAGAAACCCAAATCATTCCAGCGGCGGGATTTGAACTCTTTCTAATCTCGAAAGTTAAGGTACCTCGCAAACTTACCCCCGCCCTGTTGCTTGCTCCCATCCAACTCCTCAAAGCAATTAACGAATCGATCAGTGCTCTATCTGGAGTTAATACAGCGATAGGTTTTGGGGGATATATTTCAGCGCCTCTTTATATCGCGGCAAAGATTAAGAAAGTTCCCTTTCTCATTCATGAACAGAATGCCAAACCAGGTATAGCCAACCGCTTAGGTGCATACATGACGCCACATGTTGCGCTCTCATATCGTGTTGATTCAGGCGCCCTCAAGAAAGGCACCTTGACCGGTGTGCCACTACGCCAGGATGTATTACTTGCGCTCAAAGAAGCGTCGAAGGATTGGCACGTTGCCCGCAATGCGGCAAAGCAGCGAGTAGCAGCTAAATACCAGATTGATTCAGAGCTCCCACTGGCTTTTATCTTCGGAGGATCGCAAGGCTCACAGGCAATCAATTCTGTTATTGCAGATTCTCGAACAATTCTTGCTCAAGAGAAATTCTCAGTGATTCATGGAGTCGGAAAGAACAACCCACTTCCATTAAGAGACGCTTCTTATGTAGCGCTGGATTACATCACCGAGATGGCAGATTTATATCTTGCATCCGATATTGTCATTGCTAGAAGCGGTGCGGTTACCTGTGCTGAGGTCGCAGCCCTCGCTCGCTTTGCACTATTTATTCCGCTGCCAATAGGAAATGGCGAACAGGCCCTTAATGCAGCGCCACTCGTGACCGCCGGAAGAGCTGCTCTAGTGAAGCAGAGTGACTTTAGCGCCGTGTGGCTTAAGGCCAAACTGGGTACATTGCTCGAACAAAGTCGCAAGGCGCCGATTGCAGGAGATGAGAAGGCAATTGATGCTGCAGATAGACTCGCATCGATGATTATGAAAATTGGCCGAATGTAATGAAATCTCTCAATATGAAATCTCTCAGTATGAAATCTCTCAGTATGAAATCTCTTAGTGGTAAGCGGATTCATTTCATAGGTATTGGTGGCTCAGGAATGAGCGGTCTTGCCCGCATTGCTTTAGATGATGGGATTACAGTTTCGGGTTCAGATTCTAAAGATTCATCCGTTCTCACAGCACTGACTGCTTTGGGGGCAAGAGTTTCAACAAGTCATAGCGCTACAAATTTGACCGATGTTGATGTTGTTATTTTCTCCACAGCCATTTCTACAACTAACCCTGAGTATGTCGAGGCGCAAAGACTGGGTCTTCCGTTGCTAACCCGCGCAAAAGCTTTGGCTCTACTTATGGATGGCAAGATTAAGATTGCTGTGGCTGGCACACATGGAAAGACCACAACCTCTTCGATGGCCACAGTTGCCTTTCAGAGTTGTGGGGCTGATCCATCATTTGCAATTGGTGGAACATTGACCGCATCTGGCGCTAATGCACATAGAGGAACTGGAAAATTCTTTATTGCCGAAGCAGATGAATCAGATGGCTCATTCATTGAATATCATCCTGATGCTGCAATTGTTACCAATATCGAACACGATCACGTCGATTTCTTTGCTACCCCAGAAGCAGTTACTCAAGCCTTTGCAGATTTTGCGAAAACTATCCATGCAGATGGTGTGCTGGTTTACTGCGCTGACGATCAAGGCTCACATGCGCTGGGGCAATCTATGACGCATTGCCGAACAATCTCATACGGTGTTACTGATGGTTCAGCGCTCATGATTGACCAAATCGAACTTACTGCACAGGGTTCCAGAGCCCGTGCGCTCTGGAATTCGACTGTTGTGGGCTACCTAGAGCTATCAGTACCGGGCCACCACAATCTTCTCAATGCCGCAGGAGCGCTAGCTTTAGGACTTACTCTCGAACTTAATCCAACGCTACTGCTAAATGGGCTAGCCAGTTTCAGAGGAGCCGGCAGACGTTTCGAACTCAAGTCTACGCTTCACGGAATTCGAATCATTGATGATTACGGGCATCATCCAACAGAAATTTCTGTCACTCTCGATGCAGCAAGAAGATATGCCGATTCAGGTCGGGTAATAGTTGTATTCCAGCCGCATCGATACTCTCGAACAAAAGCATTCCTCGATGATTTTGCTGTGGCACTTGATAAGGCCGATGATGTCACGCTCCTAGAAATATATGCAGCGAGCGAACAACCTATCCCAGGGGTGAGTTCATCTTTGATTGTTGAAAGGATGAAGCGCGGTACTTTTCTACCGAATTTTGCAGATGCCGCTGATCGCATAGTCGAGATGGCGCGACCAGGAGATGTAATCCTTACGCTAGGGGCAGGCGATGTTAACTCGCTCGCTGGAATCATCGCTGAGGGAATTAGTAAGAAGAATTCATGAACCTCTCGCGACGTACCCTTGCAGCATCGATAGCAATTGCACTTTTTGGTGGAGCAACATATCTCCTCGCTTGGTCACCGATATTTGAAGTTTCTGCCATCACCGTCAAAGGCAATCCCAAAGAAGTTGCTACGCAAGTAATTGTGAGCGCCTCAGATATTTCGGTAGGGGATAAGCTATCTAGAATCGAGCCTCGTTCGATAGATAATCGTTTAGCCGAACTCAATTGGATAGAGAGTGCAGATCTCTCTCGCAATTGGATTAGCGGCGAGATCACTATTGTGGTCAAGCCCCGTGTTGCAGTGGGTCTGTATAAGGGCAGGGCGCTCGATAGTTCAGGTGAAATCTTTGATCTTCCAGGAGAAACGCCGAATCAACTACCTGTCGTCACTGCTGCATCGACAGAACTCGGCCTTGAAGCTATTGAACTCTTCCGCGAACTCCCATTGTCGATTAGAGAGAATCTCATCTCGATCAGTGCCTCAAATCAATCCTCTATTTGGAGCGTTGAGATGCGCGAAAATCGCAGACTGCTTGTCCAATGGGGCTCCCTGAATCAGCTTCCTCTCAAGGTTCGCGTATATAGCGCCCTATTGGCGCTGCCAGAAAACAAATCAGTAAAAAAGATTGATTTATCAGCCCCACATGCCCCTATTGTGAATTAGCAGTTAGCAGATTTGAAAGAAAAAACCCTCTAGCCACAGTAGAGGTATTTATTCGTGTTGGTTTTTGATTAGCGCGCACATTAGACATACCTTGCCTTCCATCAAAGCGATTAGAAATGTAACTCTCAAGAGAGGGTTGACACTTCTTAAGGAGGCTCCAGGTGGCTGCACCACAGAATTATCTTGCTGTAATTAAAGTTGTCGGTATCGGCGGCGGAGGCGTTAACGCAATCAACCGAATGATTGAGGTTGGTCTTAAGGGCGTTGAATTCATCGCAATCAATACTGATGCACAGCACCTGTTGATGAGCGATGCAGATGTAAAACTAGATATTGGTCGCGCTTCCACTAAAGGACTCGGAGCTGGTGCTGCACCTGAGAAAGGTCGCCAAGCTGCAATCGATCACACTGAAGAAATTGAAGAGATTCTTCGTGGTGCGGATATGGTTTTTGTAACTGCAGGTGAAGGTGGCGGAACAGGAACAGGTGGCGCTCCAATTGTTGCAAAGATTGCACGCGATCTCGGTGCGCTAACCATTGGCGTAGTTACACGTCCATTTTCATTTGAAGGAAAGATTAGAACTTCGCAAGCAGATGAAGGAATCGCAGCACTTCGCGATCATGTAGATACTCTAATTGTTATTCCAAATGATCGACTCCTTGCAATTTCGGATCGCAACATCACTGCACTCGATGCATTTAGAAGCGCTGATCAAGTTCTTCTCTCTGGTGTTCAGGGAATAACAGAAATTATTACTCAGCCGGGTCTAATCAATCTAGATTTTGCAGATGTTAAAGCAGTAATGACAGATGCAGGATCTGCGCTGATGGGTATTGGTTCAGCTCGTGGCGAAAACCGTGCAACGAGAGCAGCTGAACTCGCGATTTCAAGTCCGCTCTTGGAGGCTTCAATCGATGGTGCAATGGGAGTACTTCTCTCTGTCGCTGGTGGCTCAGATCTCGGCCTCTTTGAAATCAACGAGGCATGCGAGTTGGTTCAATCAGCCGCTCACCCAGATGCAAAAATTATTTTCGGAACCACAATCGATGATGCCTTGGGCGATGAAGTACGAATCACAGTAATCGCTGCTGGTTTTGCTGGTGGGGAGCCTAAGAAAGTTGAGATGCCAGTTATTGATGCATCTTCTCTCTCAGGGGTTGCTGATCCGATTCCATCTAATGATCCGCTTTCAGTTGCACTCGATCTTGATGGTGGTGCCACGCGTAAGCGCATCACGTTTGAAGACTTGGTAGCAGAAGATGAGATTGATGTTCCAGACTTTATGAAGTAATTATCAAAACCATGCCATATCGCTTCACCAAACGCACCGGAGGCCATAGCCGCGGTGCGTTTGCATCTCTCAACCTAGCCATGCATGTTGGAGATGTTGAGTCAGATGTAGCGCAAAATCGTTTGATCGCGGACAAATATTTCACCCCAGTTCAATATATGAACCAGGTTCACGGAAATCGAATAGCGATTATCGAAGAGCAGAGCGATGAAGCACCTACGGCAGATGCGTTGGTGACAGGAATTCCTGGAGTCACCTTGGCGGTAATGGTGGCAGATTGCATCCCGTTGTTACTAATCTCGAAAGAAGTGGTCGGTGCGGTTCATGTTGGCCGTAAAGGCTTAATGAATGCCATCGCACCGACAACCATTGAACTTATGAAAGATATGGGCGCCACCTCGATCCAGGCGGTAATGGGACCTTCCATCTGTGGTCGCTGTTATGAAGTTTCAGCTGATATTTACCATGAAGTTATAGCAGTTCATCCAAAGTCAAAGTCTTCAACAGCGTCAGGAACTTTCGCTCTTGATTTACCTGCTGCGCTACGCAGTGTCTTAGAAGGCGAATCGATTCCTATAGTTGGTGAATTCTCGTGCACAGTTGAAGATCCTGACCTCTTCTCGTATCGACGCGATGGTGTAACAGGCAGACAAGCCGGGTTAATCTGCCTATGAACATTCAACTCAGGAGCAATAGGGAAGAAGAGCTAGCTCTCGCACTTTCGAGTGTCGAAAGTGAAATAGCCCCTTATAAGCCAGAGTTGATAGTGGTGACCAAGACCTATCCCATCTCCGATGTCGAAACACTGCATAAGCTTGGAGTTCGAAATTTTGGCGAGAATCGCAATGAAGAGGGAATCGAGAAAAGTTCTCAGGTAAAAGCGCGCTGGCATTATCAAGGAGAAATCCAAGGTAAGAAGTTACGGAGTATTTCATCGTGGGCGCAGGTTATTCACTCTCTCGATTCACTCGAACATGCAACAAAACTCAATCGCATCTTGGAAGAGAGCGATTCAAAGCTAGAGCTTTTCCTACAGCTCTCACTTGATGGCAACCCACAAAGGGGAGGGGTCATCGCTCCAGAGCTCATCGCTTTGGCCCAAGCTGTATCGAATATGGGCCACCTCACATTGCTAGGAGTGATGTCGGTACCTCCAGCAGATGCCCCTGCTAAAGAAGCATTTATGGAAATCGCCGCATTCCATAAGCACTTTCTATCGCTTTTTCCCCAATCGCCATACCTTTCGGCGGGGATGAGTGGTGATTACATGATCGCCCTAGAACATGGAGCGACACACATACGCGTTGGTAGCAAAATCCTCGGCCAGCGCCAGTACGACCAGTAACCTTGTCACATGTCGAGATCGCTAAATAAAGTCATGGGTTTTCTTGGGTTGGTAGATACTGAGGAAGACCAGCAAGTCGTCGAGCCAGCGCGCACTCGCGAAGTACAGGCTCGCCCAACAAGCCGTCGTGTTTCAGAGCAGACCGGCGTAACACTTCTGGGTTCTCGCACACATGCGATAGAGCCACTTGATCAACATGTAGACGAGGAACGCCCTGCATACAGCATCATTACTTTGCAACCACGGTCTTATTCAGAGGCGCGCAAAGTTGGAGAGCACTATCGTGAAGGCAATCCAGTAATCATTAATCTCGATGATATGGAAGAAGGCGAACGTAAGCGCCTCGTAGATTTTGCAAGCGGTCTCGTCTTTGGTTTACACGGTCGTATCGAGCGAATCAGTCTCAAAGTTTTCTTACTTTCACCAGCTAATGTAAGTGTCAGTAACGAAGAGAAGAGCGCGGCGCAAGCTAGTTTCTTCAATCAGAGCTGAACTTAACTCATGCTGAAAGATCTCATTCTCCAGATCCTCACACTCTTTAAGTGGGCGCTTTTCCTACGCATCATTATTGATTATGCGCGTATGTTCGCGCGCAATTGGCGCCCTAACTCATTCTTGATTGCCATCTTCGAGGCAATTTACACAATCACAGAACCTGCCATGGCATACGTGCGACGTTTTGTTCCACCGTTGCGGTTGGGCGGAGTAGCAATCGATTTATCCTTTATCGTCCTGATTATTGCAATAGATTTGTTACGCGGTTTAATCCGCGTCTTCCTCTAGTTGCACCAAAAAGTTTACGATTTAGAGATTGTAAAAGTTAATCCGATTTCACTATCGCCAAGGGCAAGTGCTGGTTGGTGAAGAAAAGAAGTGGCAAGAACTTCCCGAGAGATATGTTCAACTCCCTGCGACACTGTTGAGACGAACTCTGGGAGCGCATTCCACTCAATCGCAATGCGATCAGAAATATCAAACCCATCACTTTTTCTTCGTTCCTGAATTGCACGGATAACTTCGCGTATATGGCCAGCAGCAATCAGCTCAGGTGTGAGCGTTAAGTCGAGCGCAACGCTCTCGCCGTCGTTACTGGCTACCATCCAGCCACTCTTTGGAACTTCAGTAATAACAAGATCTTCGAGCTCAATCGCATAACTTTCCAGGACGACAGATTCGCCACGGCGAAGTCGACCTACAAGCTCTGCTGGCTCACTGGCGTTAAGAAGTTTGGCAATATCTTGGACAGATTTTCCATACTTAGCACCGAGAGATTTGAAGTTCGCCTTGATAGATATATCAACAAGATCCCCATCGGCATCTGCGATATCAGCGAGATCAATAACATTGAGCTCATCAGAAATTTGCTCACGCATCTCTTCAGGAAGTGCTGACCATCCCTGTGCCGAGATTAGGGCTCGCTGCAGTGGCTGGCGAATTTTGATTGCTGATTCTGCGCGGGCAGCTCGTCCGAGTTCAACCACTCGCCTTGTCATCGCCACATGACGATTGAGTTCAGGATTAATCAGAGAATTATCAGAGATTGGAAAATCGGTGAGATGCACAGAGATGGCAGCGCTGGGATCAGCAACGCGAATCAACTCTTGCCAAGCGGATTCAGCGATGAACGGAATCATTGGTGCGAGTAATTGAGTGAGGGTGCGAAGGCATTCGTGCAGTGTGGCAAGGGCAGCAACATCACCGTCCCAGAAACGTCGACGAGAGCGACGCACATACCAATTAGATAAATCATCAATAAATAAAGCGAGAGCTTTGCCAGCGGTCTGCGAATCAAACTCTTCATAAGCGCGGTCAACGGTCGCTATAAGTGAATTGAGTTCGCTCAGAATCCATTTATCCATTGTCGAACGCTCTGAGATTTTCGGAGATTGATCGAGAGTGAAGTTGGAAGCTTGTGCGTACAGGGCATGGAAAGAGATGGTGTTCCAGTAGGTAAGCAAAGTTTTACGAACTACATCCGAAATTGCATCATGTCCGACACGACGAGAGGCCCATGGAGAGCCTGCTGCGAGCATGTACCAACGAACGGCATCCGCACCATGCTGATCCATGAGCGCCATCGGCTCAATTACATTTCCAACATGCTTGCTCATCTTTCGTCCATCTTTATCCAAGATATGGCCGAGACATAGAACGTTCTTATATGAACTTTCATCAAAGACGAGAGTTCCAATCGCCATCAATGTGTAGAACCAGCCACGCGTCTGGTCAATTGCTTCGCAGATAAAGTCCGCAGGATATGCGTTCTCAAACTTTTCAATAGAGCCCGGCTTGTGTGGATATCCCCATTGCGCAAAAGGCATAGAACCTGAGTCATACCAACAATCAATTACCTCGGGCACACGGTTCATAGTTGCCGAACACTCTGAACATGCGAAAGAAATATCATCAACGAATGGACGATGCGGATCCAGATTCGATAATTCTTGACCAGCTAATCCGCCAAGTTCTGCCAGCGATGCAATACAAATCTCATGCTTGTTTTCGCAGCGCCAAATTGGCAGGGGAGTACCCCAGAAGCGATTACGAGAGAGAGCCCAATCGATATTGTTTGTCAGCCAATCACCATAGCGACCGCTCTTGATAGTTTCCGGGTGCCAATTAGTTTTCTCATTCTCGCGCATCAAGGCGTCTTTGATCTGTGTAGTGCGGATGTACCACGATGGTTGAGCGTAATAAATAAGTGCAGTATGGCAGCGCCAGCAATGTGGGTAAGAGTGTTCGTATTGAAGGCTCTTATAGAGCGCACCTGCAGCTTTCAACTCTTTTACCAGTGGCTTGTCAGCATCTTTAAAGAAAAGTCCACCAACAACTGGAGTATCAATTAGAAATGTTCCATCCGGATTAACAGGATTTACGACTGGCAATCCGTACGCACGACAGGATGTGAGGTCATCTGCGCCAAAAGCGGGAGCTTGATGTACTAAACCTGTTCCATCTTCTGTTGTTACATACTCCGCCAAAATTACAAAATGAGCATCCGGAATTTCGATGTAATCAAGCGGCCTCTTATAAGTTACGCGCTCAAGATCGCGCCCCTTGAATCGCTTAATAATTTCATGTTCACCACCGACGGATGAGAGCAGCGCCTCTGCGACGATAAGGACTTCACTACTCTCTTCGACCGTTGAGCGCACCGCCACATAATCAACATCGGGATGGGCAGCAATGGCAGTATTGGAAACTAACGTCCAAGGAGTGGTTGTCCAAACAAGAAGTGATGCTTTGAGTTCAGCTAATTCTCCAGATGTGACTGGGAAGCGGACAAATACAGAAGGGTCTGTAACTGTTTCGTATCCCTGCGCCAATTCATGGTCTGATAATCCGGTGCCACAGCGCGGACAGTACGGCGCAACTCTGTGATCTTGAACAAGTAGACCTTTCTTCCAAATCTCTTTCAGGCTCCACCACACACTTTCGACATACTCTGGAGCCATCGTCCAATACGCTTCATCAAAATCAACCCAGAATCCCATTCGCTCTGTCATCCGCGTAAATGCATCGACGTGTCGAGTTACGGATGTTTTACATTGATCGTTAAATTCTGCGATTCCAAACTTCTCAATATCTTTCTTACCTGAGAAGCCAAGTTCTTTCTCCACTGCAATTTCAACAGGCAACCCATGACAATCCCAACCTGCTTTTCGAGAGACGTAACGCCCCTTCATTGTTTGGTATCGAGGGAAGACATCTTTAAAGACGCGAGCTTCAATATGGTGGGTACCAGGTGCACCGTTAGCTGTAGGAGGTCCTTCGTAGAAGGTCCATGGTTGGCCATCAGCGCGTAGTGCAAGACTCTTCTCAAAAATCGAGTTGGTCTTCCAAAAATCAAGAATGGAGTGTTCCATCGCTGGCAGATCAATCTGCGCGGGGATAGCCTTAAAAGAAGGGCTGGATGAATTACTCATTTCGTGGCTCCAAGTCGTATTCAATCGTTACTTGGAGGGACGAGCGCTAGCTCGCGGTACCACCCACCTTGTAGATCTCGCGATCTACCACTTTCTTTAACAGCTACTCGGACGGGTCTACCTCACAGGTATTTGAGAGATTCTCAACCTGCGCATCTTCCGACATGCTCCGGGGTGATTGCCCCTTCATCGCATTACTTCAAATAGCTGATTCTGCGTAGCGCCTAGTCTAAACCATCTCCGCATGGATAGTTCTCTTCCAGCGTGGCGCAGGTGGCGCATAGGAGTAAAAGGGCATAAGGTGCCCCGCGTGTCAGTGAAAAAGGTCGCCAAGAAAGCAAGTGCAAAAAAGGCCCCTGCAAAAAAGGCCCCTGCTAAGAAAGCTGTAGCTAAGAAAGCTGTAGCTAAGAAAGCTGTAGCTAAGAAAGCACCTGCTAAAAAAGCTCCAGCAAAGAAAGCCCCTGCTAAGAAAGCTGTAGCTAAGAAAGCTCCGGCAAAGAAAGCACCTGCTAAAAAAGCCCCAGTTAAAAAAGCGGTAGCCACTAAGGCACCGGGTCGCCCTTTCCCATCTAAAGTTGGCAAGACAACTTTGACGGTAGATGAAAAATCGCAGACTGTTTCTGTAGCAACAGTAGTTGCACCCACTGCAGCACCTGTTGTAGAAGAGCGTCGTCTTGTAATGCCTCCTCCTCCTCGTCCGATCAAAAGTGGCAAGAAAGTTGCTCCACTCAAGCCTTTGCGTGCAGCCCCTACCCCTGTCCTGGCCTCAGAGGGCGAAGCCGCATGGAGTAGCGCGGAGCTAAAAGCAATGCGCATTGAACTAGCTAAAGATTTAGCTCGCTTGCAAGCCGAACTTAAATCAGTTGAACTTGAGATGGAAGATTTGATTGCTGATGCGGGCGATGGAGCTGGCGATGATCAAGCAGATTCAGGAACAAAGACTTTTGAACGCGAACACGAGATGTCACTTGTAATCAATGCTAAAGATATGGTCTTACAGACAGAGCGAGCTCTCGCTCGTATCGATGATAAGACCTATGGAAATTGTGAAGTCTGTTCATCTCCAATCGGTAAAGCGCGGCTGCAAGTATTTCCACGAGCAACCCTTTGCATGATTTGCAAGCAGAAAGAAGAGCGGCGCTAAAGTGCGCCAGAGCACGAAGTTAGCAAGGCTCTACTCTTTAGCGCTTCTCATTTGGGCTATTGATTTCCTGACTAAAAATTGGGCGGTGGAAAATCTCACCGGAGCATCAAAGAAAGTCATCGGAACTTTTCTGCAAGTAACTCTCCATAAGAATCCAGGGGCAGCCTTTAGTTTTGCAACTGGCTTCACAATAGTCTTTACCTCAATTTCGATTGGCGTCCTCCTCTTTATTTTGCGCTACAGTCCACGAATCACATCAATGGGATGGGCTGTTGTGGCAGGACTCGTTTTAGGGGGAGTACTTGGTAATCTCTCAGATCGAATATTTCGTGCGCCAGGCTTTCTCTATGGCCACGTTATCGATTGGATTGAGCTCCCCAACTGGCCGATTTTCAATGTTGCAGATTCTTCAATCGTGATTGCCTCGGTGATCGCATTTGTTCTGACTGTAAGGAATATTCATCCCACTAAACCAAGCAATTCAGGGACCAAAAACAGTGACGGAGCAATTTCGTGAGCCGTGAACAACGTACGCTGATAGTTCCTGAAGGCGTAGCTGGCGAACGTATTGATAGTGCACTGACGCGCGTACTTGGCTTATCTCGTACTTCAATCGTCAAGTTAATCGATGATGGCGATATTTCAACAGATGGTCGGGCGCTAGGTAAATCTGAGCGCGTAACCGCTGGTCAAATGATCGATGTATTGATGCCCGAACAGAAGAATCAAGATCCGATTCCGCTTACTCCGCTTGAGGGACTTACCGTCGTGTATAACGATGATGAGATTGTTGTCGTTGATAAACCTATCGGCTGTGCAGCTCATCCAGCCCCAGGTTGGACGGGACCCACTGTTATTGGCGCACTTATGGCGGCGGGTTACACAATTTCAACGAGCGGTCCGGCTGAACGCGCTGGAATCGTTCACCGTTTAGATGCAGGTACCAGCGGCCTAATGATTGTTGCCAAGACTGATCGCGCGTATCTCACGCTGAAAGAGATGTTTCGCACTCACGAGATCGTCAAGATTTATCACGCGTTGGTGCAAGGCCATATGGATCCTGCTGAAGGAACAATTGATGCACCGATTGATCGACATCCAGTTCAGGATCATCGCTTTGCCGTCGTTGCAGAAGGCAAAGAGAGCATTACTCATTATCAAGTGCTTGAGTATTACCGTTCTGTTTCAATGGTTAAGGTAGAACTCGAAACAGGGCGCACCCACCAGATTCGCGTTCATTTCTCTGCACTAGGTCACCCGCTTGTTGGAGACACTGCTTACGGTGCCGATCCAGTCTTAGGCAAATCTTTAGCGATGCGTCGCCCATGGCTGCACGCACTCGAACTTCGTTTTAACCATCCAGTCTCAGGGGAAGCGATGCTGCTAAGCGCTCCATATCCAGCTGACCTTGAGGCTTCGCTGGCGTTGCTTTCTGATGCAGTTCTTCCTTAAGGGGCTACTCTTGCCCCACCATGTCATCTGAAGATCAATTGGCTTCACGGGCATCGACGAACGACTCGTTTGTACATTTACATGTGCACACTGAGTACTCGATGCTCGACGGAGCCGCGCGCGTAGGCGACCTCGTCAAAGAGGTAGCTCGCCTCGGTATGCCAGCGATTGCAATGACCGATCATGGCAATGTATTTGGAGCATTTGATTTTTATAAGCAGGCAACAAAAGCTGGCGTTAAACCCATTATTGGTATTGAGGCATATGTTGCTCCCGAATCACGCCATGATAAGAAACGTATTCAGTGGGGCGACGGCGGCGAAGACGATGTATCCGGTGGCGGCGCATATACCCACATGACAATTCTTGCTGAGAATAATCAAGGCCTCGGCAACCTTTTTAGACTCTCATCATTGGCATCGCTCGAAGGTTATTACTACAAACCGCGCATGGACCGCGAACTTCTCAGCAAGTATGCAGATGGATTAATTGCCACAACAGGTTGTCCGGGTGGCGAAATTCAAACGCGTTTGCGGATGGGTAAATACAAAGAAGCAATGCGTGCTGCTAGTGATTATCGAGATATTTTTGGTGCTAATAATTTCTATCTTGAGCTCATGGATCACGATATTGATATCGAAAATCGTGTTAAAGCAGATCTTCTTAAGTTAGGAAAAGAACTCAAACTTCCATTGCTTGCGACCAATGATTTGCACTACACATTCCATGAAGATGCGCCAGCACATGAAGCTCTGCTCTGTGTTCAATCAGGCTCAACTTTGGCTGATCCAAAGCGCTTCAAGTTCGATAACTCTGAATTTTATGTGAAGAGCCCAGCACAGATGCGTGAGCTCTTTAAAGATCTTCCCGAGGCATGTGATAACACCTTGCTAATCGCAGAGCGCTGCAATGTCACCTTGCGTGAAGGTGAAAACCTGCTGCCCCGTTTTGAGGTGCCCCAGGGTGAGACCGAAGATTCTTGGTTACGGTCAGAGTCCATTCGCGGGTTGGCAGAAAGATTAGGTTCGCGACTAACGGCTGCGCATAGCGAACGCCTTAACTATGAACTTGGCGTAATGATCTCAATGGGTTTCCCTGGGTACTTCCTTGTAGTTGCAGACCTAGTCAATCATGCAAAGAAAGTTGGCATTCGAGTTGGTCCTGGCCGTGGATCAGCAGCGGGCTCGCTAGTTGCATATGCACTTGGTATCACTGGACTTGATCCCATCGAACACGGACTTCTCTTTGAGCGCTTCCTCAATCCAGAGCGTATCTCGATGCCGGATATCGATCTCGACTTCGATGAGCGTCGTCGCTCCGAAATGATTCGCTATGCGACAGAGAAGTACGGTGAAGATCGTGTCGCACAGATCATTACTTACGGAACCATTAAATCGAAGCAAGCGCTCAAAGATTCAACAAGAGTTCTCGGTTACCCATATGCAATTGGTGAAAAACTCACCAAAGCTCTTCCACCTTCAGTTATGGGTAAAGACATTACATTGGGTGGGGTCTTTGATAGTAAAGATCCTCGCTATGGGGAAGCTGGTGAATTCCGCCAGCTATATGACACCGATGTAGATTCCAAGAAGGTTGTTGATTTAGCTCGCGGCTTAGAAGGACTTAAACGTCAGTGGGGTGTCCATGCAGCGGGTGTGATTCTCTCTCGCGAACCGCTGCTTGATGTGATTCCTATTCATCGCCGAGATTCAGATGGTTCCATCATCACCCAGTTTGATATGGGTGCATGTGAAGCAACTGGGTTGTTGAAGATGGACTTCTTGGGACTTCGAAACCTATCTGTACTAGATGATGCACTTCTAAATATTAAAGAGAATCAAGGCATCGATATTGTCCTGGAAGATCTTCCGCTCGCCGATCAAAAGACCTTCGAACTCCTCTCTCGCGGAGATACTCTGGGAGTCTTCCAGCTCGACGGCGGCCCAATGCGTGCACTTCTTCGCTCAATGGCTCCTGATTCATTTGCTGATATTTCAGCTGTAATCGCGCTTTACCGTCCGGGACCTATGGGCGAGAACGCGCATAACAACTATGCCGATCGCAAGAATGGTCGCAAACCAGTAGAGCCGATACATCCTGAGCTTTCTACTGCACTCAACGACATCCTGGGCGATACATACGGACTGATTGTTTATCAAGAACAAGTAATGGCAATTGCTCAGAAGGTGGCGGGCTTTACTTTGGGTCGTGCAGATTTACTTCGTAAGGCGATGGGTAAGAAGAATAAAGATATTCTCGATAAGGAATATATTCCCTTTGAAGCGGGCATGAAATCAAATGGTTTCTCAGAAGCTGCAATTAAACGCCTCTGGGAAGTTCTTATTCCGTTCTCTGACTACGCCTTTAACAGAGCTCACTCAGCGGGATACGGTGTGGTCTCATTCTGGACCGCTTATCTCAAAGCAAATTATCCGACCGAGTACATGGCAGCGTTGTTAACTTCCGTTCGGGATGATAAAGATAAATCTGCACTCTACCTATCTGAATGTCGCCGTATGGGTATCAAGGTCTTGCCACCTGATGTCAACGAGTCAAATGCCGAGTACACCCCGCGAGGAAGAGATATCCGCTTTGGTCTCGCAGCTATTCGAAATGTAGGAGAAGGTGTTGTTGCATCCATCAAATCTTCCCGAGTAATGAAAGGTACTTTTGGATCCTTCGGTGATTTCTTAGCCAAAGTCGATGCGCAAGTTTGTAATAAGAAAACAATCGAATCCCTTATCAAGGGTGGAGCTTTCGATTCACTAGGCCACCCTCGTAAAGGTTTGATGACAATCCATCTTGAGGCGATTGATTCGGTAATCGAAACCAAGCGAGCAGAAGCAATCGGCCAATTTGATTTATTTGGTGGCGAAAATGTCAGCGATGTTGCAGGTCTCGATATTGAAGTGCCAGCTACAGAGTGGGATAAAGCCACCTTGCTCTCTTTCGAGCGAGAGATGCTCGGGCTCTATGTTTCAGATCATCCACTTCTCGGAGTCGAACATGTTCTTCGCTCTCACACCGATATGTCAATTAGTGCATTACTCGATGAGGGTATGGTCGACGGCGTTATAACAATTGGGGGCCTAATCACTGGCGTACAGCGCAAAGTTTCTCGTCAAGGTGCTTCATGGGCAGTAGTCAATATTGAAGATCTAGAGGGTTCTATTGAGGCGCTCTTCTTTTCAAATACTTACAACCAATATTCGCTCTCACTCACCGAAGATAGAGTCGTAGTTATCCGCGGTCGGTTCTCTCGCAGCGACGAACAGGTGAGATTTACCGCCCTTGAAATGACTATGCCAGATATCACTGGTGGTCCCACTGGCCCGTTACTTATTTCGCTCCCAGCCTCACAGGTGACACCACCGATAGTTGAACGGATGAAGGAGATTCTCCGCTCTCATCCAGGAAAGCGCGAAGTGCATCTACATGTTGTAGACCAGGATAAATCGACGACCCTTAAAGTCGATGCTCTTGTCACATCATCACCGAGTTTGAGTGCAGATCTCAAGGCGATTCTGGGCCCCGAGTGCATGATTCGCAGCTAAATCGCCCACTCAAAACCGAGGCGCATCAAGTAGTTAAGTCAAAGTAGAATTAGCGATATGTTGCGGCGCGTTGATTTACGGGGGAGAGAGCTCTCCAAAGCTCAGTATCAAGCTGAGCTTCCACGCGCGACTCTAGATGTTGCAGCGGCGATGCTCACAATTGAACCAATACTGCAGCGAGTTAAAGACGGTAACGAATCCGATCTGCTAGAACTCGCAGAAAAATTTGATGGAGTTCGCCCAGAATCTATCCGTGTTCCACAAGCAGCACTTGATAATGCACTCTCTCAACTAGACCCAGCAGTCAGAGCTGCCCTAGAGCTTTCTGCGGAGCGAATTAGAAAAGTTCACGCATCACAGGTGCGTCGCGAATCTACTGTCACTGTCGTTGATGGTGGAACCGTGCGCGAAAAATGGATTCCAGTTGATCGCGTTGGACTTTATGTTCCTGGCGGCCGAGCGGTATATCCAAGTTCTGTACTGATGAATGTAATCCCTGCCCAGATTGCGCAAGTCTCTAGCATTGCAGTTGCGTCACCACCACAGAAAGAGTTTGGCGGTCTACCTCATCCAACAATTCTTGCAGCGTGTGCCCTGCTTGGCGTCACTGAGGTATATGCAATTGGGGGAGCGCAAGCAATAGCACTCTTTGCTTATGGAATGAAAGATGTAGCCGAACGTTGCGACCTGGTAACTGGTCCGGGAAACATTTATGTAGCTGCGGCTAAGCGCGCCTTGCGCGGAATTATCGCCATTGATTCAGAGGCAGGCCCAACCGAGATAGCGATATTGGCAGATTCGTCCGCCATTGCTGCTGATGTGGCGGCTGATCTCATAAGTCAGGCAGAACATGATGTTATTGCTGCTGCAGTTTTAGTTACAGATTCTGCCGAACTTATCGAAGCAGTTGAAGTTGAATTAAAAAAACGCGTAGCAGTAACGAAGCACTCTGATCGTATTCGCGCAGCCTTAACGGGGAATCAGTCTGCAGCCGTACTCGTGTCATCAATCGCACAAGGACTTGATGTCGTTAATGCCTATGCAGCTGAACACTTAGAGATTCAAACACGGAATTCACAGAGAGATAGCGAATCAATTCGTAATGCCGGAGCAGTATTTGTCGGTCGTTTCTCGCCGGTCTCCCTTGGTGATTATTCAGCTGGTTCAAATCATGTTCTGCCAACGGGTGGATGTGCCTGTCACAGTAGCGGGCTCTCGGTTCAGACTTTCCTTCGCGGACTTCACTTTATTGAATATGATGAGAAATCTTTTAACGATATTGCTGCCACGGTAGTTACTCTTGCGAATGCAGAGGACTTACCTGCACACGGTGAAGCTATGACTGCACGCTTTGAAAACGCCTCTAGTTATGAGAAGCCATGAGCCAGTGGCCAGAGTGGTTACCACTAGTTGATCGCCTAAGCGGTTTAGCGCCATATGGCGCTCCACAGGTTCCTGCCCAGGCAACCCTTAACACAAATGAGAATCCGTATTCACTCTCTCCAAAGCTATCTCAAGCGATAGCAACACGTATTCAAGAGAGTGCACTCCACCTCAATCGATATCCTGATAGAGATGCAAATGTGTTACGAGCAGGTCTGGCTTCATTCATTAATTCTCAATCTTCCACCACTTTCTCTGCAGAAAATATCTGGGCTGCTAATGGAAGTAATGAAATTATCCAATCACTCTTTCTTGCATTCGGTAAATCGGGCGCTATTGGATTTACTCCTTCATATTCGATGCACCCTTTAATCGCGCGTGTTATTGGGTGTGAGTGGCGTAATGGCTCACGTCGTGAAGACTTTTCACTTGATATTGAGGTCGCTAAGAAAGAGATAGGTGAAAGTGCTCCGTCTCTTACCTTTATCACAACACCCAATAATCCAACTGGAAATTCGCTTTCGATTGCAGAAATTCTCAATCTAGCAAAGACATGTCCAGGTCTCTTGGTGGTAGATGAGGCATACGCAGAATTTTCCGATGAGCAATCGGCTGTTACATTGATTGCTGCAAATCCAAGGATTGTAGTGATTCGCACAATGAGTAAGGCTTTCTCATTTGCTGGCGCACGAGTCGGATATCTTGTGGCAGATCCGGCAGTAGTGAGTGCTTTATTTTTGGTTCGACTCCCATATCACCTGAGTTCGCTTACACAGGCAGCCGCAGAAGTTGCCTTGGAGCACCAGGATGAATTGCTAGCCAATGTCGATCGATTAGTTGCTGCTCGAGAGAAGCTACGCCTATCACTAGAGGCGCTGGGTTTAAAAGTCACGCCGAGCAAGGCAAACTTCCTTCTCTTCTCAGGATTTGATATTCCTGCGCCAGAGCTATGGCAAAAGCTTCTAGATAAGGG